>NZ_BAAHXB010000027.1:0-52732 GCF_054657215.1 Endothiovibrio diazotrophicus | reverse complement strand
CTAGGTTTGGGCTTTCCTACTACTCCCCGACCCCCCCCCCCCCCCCCCGCGGAAGCCGACACAAAAAAAGCCGCTCATGTGAGCGGCTTTTTTCCGGGAGTGCCCGCTAAGGCGTCTCTTACATCGCCTTGATGTGGGCGCTGAGACGGCTCTTGTGGCGGGCGGCCTTGTTCTTGTGGATCAGGCCCTTGCCGACGGCGCTGTCGATCACCGGCACGGCGCTCTTGTAGGCGGACTCGGCGGAGGCCTTGTCGCCGGTGGCGACGGCCTTCACCACCTTCTTGATGTAGGTGCGCAACATGGAGCGCTGAGCGGCGTTGTGCTGGCGGTGCTTCTCCGCCTGACGGGCGCGCTTCCTCGCTTGAGCGGAATTAGCCAAGGTCGTTACTCCCAAATGAAAGTTGGTCATGAAAAAGAGAGGCGGTAAGTATCCGGATTTCGCGCACGATGTCAATAGCCGCAGCCACGACATTCCTTTAGACTGCGCCGGTTTCCTGCCTCACCCCCCGGTGCGCCTGCCAATGTCGACCCGCCTGCTCAAGTCCACCGCCGTGGTCAGCGCCATGACCCTGGTCTCGCGCATCCTCGGCTTCGTCCGCGACATGGTGGTGGCACGGATGTTCGGCGCAGGCATCGGCACCGACGCCTTCTTCGTCGCCTTCAAGATCCCCAACCTGCTGCGCCGGCTGTTCGCCGAGGGGGCCTTCTCCCAGGCCTTCGTGCCGGTGCTCTCGGCGCACAAGACCCGCGAGGATCACGCCGAGGTCCGCGCCCTGGTGGACCGGGTGGCCGGGACCCTGGCGCTGATCCTCTTCGCGGTCACCGCCGTGGGGGTGGTCGCCGCGCCGATCCTGGTGTCGATCTTCGCCCCCGGCTTCATCGACGAGCCGGAGAAACACCGGCTCGCCGCGGAGATGCTGCGGCTCACCTTCCCCTACCTGCTGTTCATCTCGCTGACCGCCTTCGCCGGTGCGATCCTCAACAGCTATAGCCGCTTCGCCGTGCCGGCGCTCACTCCGGTGCTGCTCAACCTGGCGCTGATCGTCTGCGCCCTGTGGCTCGCCCCGCGGATGGAGCGGCCGATCACCGCGCTGGCCTGGGGCGTATTCATCGCCGGCGTCGTCCAACTCGCCGTCCAACTCCCCTTCCTCGCCCGCCTGGGACTCCTGCCGCGCCCCCGCTGGGGCTGGCACGACAGCGGCGTGCGCAAGATCCTCAAGCTGATGGGACCGGCGATCTTCGGCTCCTCGGTGGCCCAGATCAACCTGCTGTTCGACACCCTGATCGCCTCCCTGCTGGCCACCGGCAGCGTCTCCTGGCTCTACTACTCCGACCGGTTGATGGAGTTCCCGCTGGGGATGTTCGGCGTCGCCCTCGGCACGGTGATCCTGCCGGCGCTGTCGCGCAGGCACGCCGCCGCCGACCCGGCGGCCTTCTCCGCCACCCTCGACTGGGCGCTGCGCTGGGCGCTGCTGATCGCCCTGCCAGCGGCGCTGGGCCTCGCCCTGCTGGCCGGCCCGATGCTCACCACCCTGTTCCAGTACGACCGTTTCGGCGTCGACGACGTGATGATGGCGCGGATGAGCCTGATCGCCTACAGCCTGGGGCTGCCCGGCTTCATCCTGATCAAGGTGCTCGCCCCCGGTTTCTACGCCCGCCAGGACACCCGGACGCCGGTGCGCATCGGCGTCCGCGCGATGATCGCCAACATGGGGCTCAACGTCCTCTTCGTCGCCGCCATGACCCTCGGCGATCTGCCCGGCCCCCACACCGGCCTGGCACTGGCCACCGCCGCCTCGGCCTGGCTCAATGCCGGCTGGCTGCTCGCCACCCTGCGGCGCGACGGCGTCTACACCCCGTCGGCCGGCTGGCGCAGACTGTTTCTCCAGGTGCTCGCCGCCAACGCCGTGATGGCCCTGCTGCTCGCCTGGGGCAGCGCCGACACCGCGCAGTGGCTGCAATGGGACGCCACCACCCGCGTCCTGCAACTGGCCCTGTGGGTCGCCGCCGCCGCCGCCCTCTACTTCGCCGCCCTGTTCACCTTCGGCCTGCGCATCTCGCTCCGAAGAGGGTCCGCAAACGAACGCGAATGAACGCAAACGCGCAACACGGCCTATAATGTCTCCCCTCCCTCGCACCCAACCACACGGACTTTTTGGTCGGGTCGCGTAACGCCCATCGAAGGCAGCGCCCCCGAACCGGGCAGCGCCGCCCCCGACAACGACCAAGCCCCGACTCACCGAGCGACCCGAGCAAAAAATCCGCAATGGAGCTGATCCGAGGCCTTCACAATCTGCGCCCCCGCCACCGCGGCTGCGTCGCCACCATCGGCAACTTCGACGGCGTCCACCTCGGCCACCAGGCGGTGCTCGGCCAGTTGGCCGACCACGCCGACGCCCTCGGCCTGCCGATGACGGTGGTCGCCTTCGAGCCCCAGCCCCAGGAGTTCTTCGCCCCCGACAAGGCGCCGCCGCGGCTGACCAAGATGCGCGAGAAGGTGAAGGCGCTGCGCCGCTTCTCGGTGGAGCGCACCCTGCTGCTGCCCTTCAACCGGGCGCTCGCCGCGATGAGCCCGGACCAGTTTGTGCAACGGCTGCTGGTGGAGGGGCTCGGGGTGAAGTATCTGGTGGTCGGCGACGACTTCCGTTTCGGCGCCGGACGCAAGGGGGACTTTGCCCTGCTCCACGCCCTGGGCCGCCAGCATGGCTTCCAGGTGGCGCACATGCACACCTTCCTGATCGAGGACCGGCGGGTCTCCAGCACCCGCATCCGCACCGCGCTGGCCGCCGGCGACTTGGGCGAGGCGCAGAAACTCCTCGGCCGCCCCTACCGCATGTGCGGTCGGATCGCCCACGGCGACAAGCGGGGGCGCACCATCGGCTTCCCCACCGCCAACATCTTCCTCCACCGTATCGCCACCCCGCTCACCGGGGTCTACGCGATCGAGATGTTCGGCCTCGACGAGGAGCCGGTGCAGGGGGTCGCCAACCTCGGCAGCCGCCCCACGGTGGATGGTTTCAAGACCCTGCTGGAGGTCCACCTGTTCGACTTCGATCAGCAGATCTACGGCCGCCACGTCCAGGTGGACTTCCTGCACAAGATCCGCGACGAGCGCAAATTCCCTTCCTTCGACGATCTGAAGAACCAGATCCTGCTGGACGTGGAGCAGGCACGGGGCTACTTCGCCTGACGTCGCCTGCCCATCCGACGCCCATGAATTGCGGTGCTACCGGAAAGGATGGGAGAGGCACGGGCCGCCCTATGGGGCGCGCCGCTGCCGACCGGGGCACCGTTGCGGATGGATGGGAGCGGCTTGTCCTGCCTCATGCGGGCGAGAGGATCACCCCTTGAGGATGCAACGATAGATGGGATAGCGGTCGAGCCAGCGCCCCTCCTCGGGGCCGCGGCGACAGACGTCGAAAAGGTAGTGGCGCCCCAGCCGGTAGGGGGCGCCGGTGGCGGTGGTGCCCTCCACCTCGATGCGGAACAGCGGCACCAGGATGCGCTGCTGCAGTTGCGCGTCGTCGAGGGGGGTGCGGTTGATGGTGATGCGGCGCTCGGCCAGGAAGGGGGTATCGACGCCGCGGAAGACGTAGTCGAAGCGCTTCTCGCGGATCAGCTGCTTCAGCTCCGCCCGCTGCTCCTCTTCTGGCGAGAGCACCTCTTCCCCTTCGTCGTCATCGGACAGGAACCCCTGGGGGAAGCCGGCGGTCGGCCACAGCAGGTTGGGCAGCAGCAGGGCGAGGAGGAGGGGGCGCACATCCATCGTCGTCAGATGCGATAGACGCCGATCTGTTGACGCAGGCCGGTGGACATCTCGGCGAGCTGGCCGCTCAGGCTGGCGGTGGTGTCGGCCCCCCCGGCGGTGCGGTCGGCGACGTTTTGGATCGCCTGAACATCGCGCTCCATCGCCTCTGCCACCTCGCTCTGTTCGTCGGCGATGCGGGAGATCTCGCTGTTCATCTCGCGGATCGCCGCCACCTCACCGGTGATCGCCTCCAGCCGCACCCCGGCATCGCGAGCCTGCTCCAGGCTGCCCGCGGCGTGCTCGCGGCCGCGGTCCATGGCGGCCACGGCATCGGTGGCCCCCTTCTGCAGCCGCTCGATCATCGCCTGGATCTCCTCGGTGGAGCGGCGAGTGCGGGTGGCCAGGGTGCGCACCTCGTCGGCCACCACCGCGAAGCCGCGCCCCTGCTCGCCGGCCCGGGCCGCCTCGATGGCGGCGTTCAACGCCAGCAGATTGGTCTGTTCGGCGACCCCGTCGATGACGTCAAGGACGGTACCGATGGCATCGCTCTCTTGGGCGAGGCTGCGCACCGCGTCGTTGGCCCCCTCCATCCGCCTGGTGAGGCTCTCCATGGAGGCCAGCGTCGCCATCACCGCCTCGCGACCGCGCACCGCGTCGCCATCGGCCGCGGTGGCCCGCGCCGCGGCCTGGCGGGCGTGCTCGGAGATGCGCTCGACGGTCTCCGCCATGCGCCGGATCCCCTCCACCATGGAGCGGGTCTTCGCATGCTGCTCGGCCACCTCGGCACGGGTCCCCTCGGAGAGGCCGGCAACCCGACCGGCGACACCGGTCACCTCATCGCCGGCAGAGCGGAAGTTGGCGAGGATGGCGCGGAACTCCGCCATCAGGCTGGAGAAGTGGCCGGCGATGCCGGAGAGCTCGTCGTTGCCGTCCACCGGCACCGGGGCGGTGAGGTCGCGCTCGGCACGCACCCGCTCCATCGCCCCCTGGAGCTGACGCACCGAGCGCTTGATCCCCTGGGCGACACCGAAGGCGAGCAGCAGGGCGGCCGCGTTGGCAACGGCGAAGATGATCACCGCCAGGCGCACGTCGGTGGCGAGCTTCTCCTCGATCGCCGCCAGCGCCCGCTCCTTGTCGGCAGCGACCCGATCGAGCAGCTTCTTGAGAAGGATGGCGGGGACCTGCTCGACCCCCCGCATGTACTTGTCGGTGGTAATGTGGGGATCGGTCTCGGCCAGGCGGTAGGCGGTCAGCGCCTCGCGGTAACGCTTGCCGAGGCGGTGGTGCTCGCGCAGGAAGGCGCGCACCAGCAGGCTCGCCTCGGAACTCTCGCCGAGATCCCCCTCCAGACCGTGGGCCAGCTTGCGGGTCGCCTTCTCCTCCTCCTCGAAACGGGCGAAATATTCGTCGTACTGGTCGCCGACCTCGCCGCGCACCAGCAGGTTCTTCCACTCGATCATCTGCCGCTGGTAGGCCACCTGCACCCGTAGCGCCTCCTGGGAGACCCGCGAGGCGTGCTCCACCGCGTCGTTGCCGGCGAGATAGTTGCGGTGCTGGATCAGACCGAGCCCGATGGCGTCGAGGGCGATCGCAAGGATCACGAAGGAGAGCAGCCACACCTTCTCGCGAATCGAGAAGTTCAGGCTCAGCAGATTCCAGAGTTTCTCCATGGGATTGGGTGCTTCTTCCGGTCCGGGTCAGTCTTGATCGGCCAGCACCACCAATTCGGCGTGGTGGCAGGCCATGTCGTTGACCAGTTCGAGGTAACGGGCGTGATCGCTGATCCGCAGCGCCTCGCGCTTGGCGTGGACGCACTCGTGGGCCTTCTGTTCGAGCTGGGCGCGGGTGAGGTGGAGGATCTCGTCGGGCAGCCGCGCCTCGTAATCGCCGCCGGAGTGGTCGGTGGCCATGTTGGCGAAGGCAAGGAAACCAAAGCTGGAGAGGATAATGATGGCGAACCAGGTTTTCATGGACGCAATCCTTGGCGCGAGACGCGGGGATGCGAATGTTAGGGAGCGTCCGTTACGGATTGATGACCGGGCTTTGACCCTGCGGTTGCAGGGAGGTGAGGGGGAGGTGAGGAGGTTGGCGCAGGGGATTGATAGGGATCAGGTTTCGGGATGAGGAGGCGAAGAGGCGAAGAGGCGAAGAGGCGAAGAATTTTGAAGTCACACCCCACGATGTCAAGCACTTCCGGGCAACCGCCCTTAGCCCCTTAGCCCCTTAGCCCCTTAGCCCCTTAGCCCCTTAGCCCCTCCTTCCGCCAGCGCCTCCCGCAACGCCGCCGGCGACTCGATCGGCAGGTGGCAACCCGCCTCGTCGCACAGGTAGGCGACACCACCGGGGCGGGGCTCGTGGACCGCCAGCGCCCCCGGCAGGGTGGCCACTTCGGGGATGAAGAAGAGCAGCGCCTGCGACACCTGCCATGCGCCCAACTCGTGATGGGGCGCGCGAACGATCACCCGCGGCGGCGGGTCGAGCCGCTCTTCGAGGGCGGCGAGCAGGCTGCAGTGGGCGTGGGGCATCGCCTCGATGGCGGGCCAGGCGGCGCGCAACGTCCGCTCCGCGGCGTCGCCGTAGCGGGACTCATCGACCAGCCGGCCGAGTCGGCCGAGGGCGCGGGCGAGCACGCCGTTGCCCGCGGGGGTGGCCTCGTCGGCGAGCGGCTTGGGGCGCTGAATCAGCCGCTCATGGTCGTCGGCGGTGAAGTAGAAACCGCCCCGCTCGCGGTCCTCGTAGTGGACCAGCACGCTATTGGCCAGCTCCATGGCGAAGGCGAGATCCTCGTCCCTCCAGGAGGCGCGCAGCAGCTCCAGCAGGGCATCGAGAAGGAAGGCATAGTCGTCCAGATAGGCGCGGTAGCGGACCCGGCCATCGGCATAGACGGCGTGGAGACGCTGGTCGTGGTAGAGCTTGATGCGAATGAACTCCACCGCCTGGCGGGCCGCCTTGATGAAGCGCGCCTCACCGAGCAGGCGCCCGGCCACCGCCAGGCCGCGGATCATCAGACCATTCCAGGCGGTGAGGATCTTCTCGTCGCGCCCCGGCAGGGGATTGCGGCGGCGGCGGGCGAGCATCCGTTCCCGGGCATGGGCAGCGTGCACCTCCACCTCCTGGAGGGAGATGCCGAGCCGCTCCGCCACCATCGCCAAGCCCTCTTCGGCGTGGAGGTGCCAGCGCCCCTCGAAGTTGGGCGCCCCCTTCAAACCATACCATTCGGCGACCACCGCCAACTCCACCGGGGCCAGCAGCGCCTCCAGTTCCCTGCGCTCCCACACGTAATAGCCCCCCTCCTCCCCGTCCGAGTCGGCATCGAGGGTGGAGAAAAACCCCCCCTCTTCGGAGCACATCTCCTCCATCGCCCAGCGGCCGGTCTCTTCGGCGACCCGGCGAAACAGCGGATCGCCGGTCATCGCCCACGCTTCGGCATAGAGGGCGAGGAGCAGGCCGTTGTCATACAGCATCTTTTCGAAGTGGGGGATCATCCAGCGCTCGTCCACCGAATAGCGGAAAAAGCCACCGGCAAGCTGGTCGTAGACGCCGCCCAAGGCCATCCGCCGCAGGGTGTGCAGGGCCGCTTCGCGGTCGGCGCCGTCGGCGGCGTGAAGCAGGCGCCCGAGCGCATCGGGGTGAGGAAACTTGGGAGCGGCGCCGAATCCGCCGTGGCGCGGGTCATACTGCTCCATCAGTGCCCGCTCGGCACGGGCGATGGGCTCGCGCCGCGGCTCGCCGGGGACGCCGGTGTCGGCCAGCGCGTTCAGGTAGGCGCTCAGCTGCGCGCCCTGTTCGGCCACCGCCTCGGGCTGCTGCCGGTAGGCCTCGGCAACCCCCCGCAGCAGCTCGCGGAAGGCCGGCAGACCATGGCGCGGCTGGGGCGGAAAGTAGGTTCCGGCGTAGATCGGCAGGTGCTCCCCGGGGGTGAGAAAAAGAGTCAGCGGCCAACCACCGGGTCGGCGATTGAGCAGTTGATGGGCGGTCTGGTAGATGCGATCGAGGTCGGGACGCTCCTCGCGGTCCACCTTGATGTTGACGAAATGGTCGTTCATCACCGCCGCGGTCGCCTCGTCCTCGAAGGATTCGTGGGCCATCACGTGACACCAGTGACAGGCGGAGTAGCCGATGGAGAGGAGGATCGGCCGATCCTCGCGACGGGCGCGCTCCAGCGCCTCCTCGTCCCACGGCTGCCAAGCCACCGGGTTGTCGGCATGCTGCTGAAGGTAGGGGCTGCTCTCGGCGGCGAGCCGGTTGACGAGCGAAGGCATGGGACGAACCCTCTCGAATGACATAGCGTTAGTGTCAACCATAGCCCCGCCCGCCCCTTTTGTCAGTCACACGCTTGACGTATCCTTCCCGCCCCTTCCCCCGGAGCCCGCACCATGACCCACACCGCCTCCGCCCTGCCGCCGCTGCGGCTGAAGAAGAACGAGGAGCGCCGGCTGCGCGGCGGCCATCTGTGGGTCTACAGCAACGAGGTGGATACCGCGGCGACCCCCTTGAAGGACTTCGTGCCCGGCGACCCGGTGGAGATCCAGGCCCACAACGGGCGCCCGCTGGGCATCGGCTACGTCCACCCCCACGCCCTGCTCTGCGCCCGCCTGATCGGCCGCGACCTGGACCACCCCGTGGACCGCTCGCTGATCGTCCACCGCTTGAAGATCGCGCTGTCGCTGCGCGAGCGGCTCTATCCCGGCCCGTGGTATCGGCTGGTCTACGGCGAGAGCGACGGGCTTCCGGGGTTGGTGGTGGATCGATTCGGCGAGGTGGCGGTGGTGCAGATCACCACCGCCGGCATGGAGCGCCTGCGCGAGGAGGTGGTGGCGGCGGTGGAGAAGGTGCTCACCCCGGCGACGATCATCCTGCGCAACGATATCGGCTCGCGGGCGGCGGAGGGGCTACCCGCCTACGTGGAAACGGCGCTCGGAGAAACTCCGCGGTGGCTGGAACTGGAGGAGAACGGCTGCCGCTTCCGCGCCCCCGCCCACGCCGGCCAGAAGACCGGCTGGTTCTACGACCAACGGGAAAACCGTGCGCGGATCGCCCGCTACGTGAAAGGGATGCGGGTGCTGGACCTGTTCAGCTACAGCGGCGGCTGGGGGGTGCAGGCGGCGCACTTCGGGGCGAAACGGGTGGTCTGTGTCGACGCCTCCAGACCGGCCCTCGAACAGTTGCAGGAGAACGCCGACCTGAACGGGGTTGCCGACCGGGTGGAAGCACTCCACGGGGATGTCTTCGACGCCCTGAAAACGCTGAAGGCCGACAACGAACAGTTCGACGTGGTGATCTGCGACCCCCCGGCCTTCATCAAACGGAAGAAGGATCTGAAGGAGGGGCTGGCCGCCTATCAGCGGGTCAACCAGATGGCGATCCAGTTGCTCGACCGCGACGCGATCCTCGTCTCCGCATCCTGCTCCTTCCACCTCAAGCGCGAACAGTTGCTCCATGCGGTGGCCTCCGGCGCCCACCACCTGGGGCGACAGGTGCAGATCCTCGAACAGGGGCAACAGGGGGCGGACCACCCGGTCCACCCCCACATCCCCGAGACCGAATACATCAAGGCCTACTTCGCCCGCGTGCTGCCTCGCTGAGCGACGGTGCCGCAAACGCGGAGGCCGTGGATTGGCGCAGACTGTTTCCACCTGGTCGCAGCGCCGATCCGCGGTCAACGATGATTCTGAGCCTGCGGGTGGATAAGCGGCAGCGCATCCACCAAAACGGGGGCAGCTACCGCCCGGCAGGGATCGTCCCCATCCGATCAGAGCCCGGCGGATGCGCCATCGCTTATCCAACCTACGGCGCCCATGAACGACTCGGACTTTAAGCGTATTCGATTTCCGACCCAAAATGCCTCCCTGTCTGATAGGATTCGGGGCCATGTTGAGTTTTCCCGAATTCAATCCCATCGCCCTCGAACTGGGGCCGCTGAAGGTGCGCTGGTACGGCCTGATGTACCTGGTGGGCTTCGCCGGCGGCTGGTGGCTCGGACGGCTACGGGTGCGCCGGCCCGGATCCGGCTGGAAACCGCTGGAGATGGACGACCTGCTCTTCTATACGGCCCTCGGCGTGGTGCTGGGCGGGCGCATCGGCTACACCCTTTTCTACAACCTGCCGCTCTTTCTCCACGACCCGCTGGTGCTGTTCCGCGTCTGGGAAGGGGGCATGTCCTTCCACGGCGGACTGCTCGGCGTGATCACCGCACTCTGGCTGTTCGGCCGGCGCCACGGCAAGGGCTTTTTCGCCGTCGCCGACTTCGTCGCCCCGCTGGTACCGATCGGCCTGTTCAGCGGCCGCATCGGCAACTTCATCAATGGCGAGCTGTGGGGCGCCCCCACCGACCTTCCGTGGGGAATGGTCTTTCCGGACGCCGGCCCGCTGGCCCGCCACCCCTCGCAACTCTATGAGGCGACCCTGGAGGGCGTGGTACTGTTCCTGCTCCTCTGGTTCTATTCGGCCAAGCCCCGCCCCACCATGGCGGTCTCCGGGCTATTCCTTTCCGCCTACGGCATCTTCCGTTTCCTGGTGGAGTTCGTCCGCCAACCCGACATTCAGATCGGCTACCTCGCCGGCGGCTGGTTCACCATGGGCCAGCTCCTCAGCACACCGATGATCCTCTTCGGCGCCCTGCTGCTGCTGCTCGCCCATCGCCACCGCGGGCACGCCAAGGAGGGCGCCACCCCGTGAAGCCGTACCTTGACCTGATGCGCCACGTCCTGGAAAACGGCACCCGCAAGGGAGACCGCACCGGCACCGGCACCCTGAGCATCTTCGGTCATCAGATGCGCTTCGACCTGCGGGACGGATTCCCGCTGCTCACCACCAAGAAGGTATTCCTGCGCGGGATCATCCACGAACTGCTCTGGTTTCTCGCCGGCGACACCAACATCCGCTATCTGGTGGAGAACCGGGTGGGAATCTGGAACGAGTGGCCCCACCGCGACTACGTCGCCGCCACCCATGACGCGATCTCCCTGGAGCGCTTCGTCGAGCGAATCCGCGACGACGCCGCCTTTGCCGAACGCTGGGGCGGCATCGGCCCCGGCTACGGCCACCAGTGGCGCAGCTGGCCCACCCCGGACGGCGGCCACATCGATCAGATCCGCCAGGTAGTGGAACAGATCCGCAACACCCCCGACTCCCGCCGCCTGATCGTCTCCGCCTGGAACGTGGCCCAGGTCGAGCAGATGGCACTCCCCCCCTGCCACACCCTGTTCCAGTTCTACGTCGCCGACGGTCGACTCTCCTGCCAGCTCTACCAGCGCTCGGCGGACATCTTCCTCGGCGTCCCTTTCAACATCGCCTCCTACGCCCTGCTCACCCGGATGATTGCCCAGGTGTGCGATCTCGAACCCGGCGACTTCGTCCACACGCTCGGCGACGCCCACCTCTACCTCAACCACCTGGAGCAAGCCCGCGAACAGCTCTCCCGCCCCCCGCTCCCACTCCCCGCGATGCACCTCAACCCTCAGGTCAAAGAACTCTTCGACTTCCGTTTCGACGATTTCGAACTGACGGACTACCAATGCCACCCGCCGATCAAGGCGCCGGTCGCGGTCTAGGAACCTGTCGGACCATGGGGGATCGGGCCGCGAAAGCGGGATGACGGCCCTGCCCATTTCCGAAAACCCTCGTCAAATAGCCCGCTATTCTCCTCGGATTTTCGAAAAATTGGGGCCGGCCCTCCGGCCCTCCCGCGGCTCGCCCTCCCATAGCCCGACAGGCTCCCAGCCCGAACAGCCCACGACACCCACGGGCCCCACCGCCTCCTTCAACCACTCTCCATTTCGAAAACGAAAGACGCCCCACCGCCATGCGGTGAGGCGTCGAAAACGGAAAAAGGGGCCCGAAGGCCCCTTTTTTCAGCTCATCACGTCCGCAGGACGATTAGAAGCTGTGCACCATACCCACGGAGAAGGTATCGGTGTTGGAGACGCCGGCGGCGTCCGGATCGATTTCGACGTACTGGGCATAGACCTTGGTACGCTTGCTGAAGTGGTGATCCAGGCCGATGCCCCAGGAGTCGCCCTTGCCGATGGTGCCCAGGGCGTTGCCGTCGGTCTCGCCGTACATGCCCTTCACGACGTTGTTGCCGAACTTGTAGGCGGCGGACAGCTGGTAGATGTCGAAATCGGCGCCGACGTCCTCGTTCTCGTAGACGAAGCCGACCTTGAAGGCGTCCATGGAGTAGCCGATGCCGAAACGCCACATGTCGAGGTCAGGGGTCGCGCTGGTGGAGGTGATCACGTCCTGATCGTAGGTCTCGTAGGCCAGGGCGGCGTACAGAGGACCGTTGCCGTACATGGCGGCGACGGAGATCGCCTCGGCCAGACCGTCGGCGTTGGCGTTGGCGCCGCCGAAGACGGTGGAGGTGCCGGCAGGAACCATGGCGGCAGCCAGGGTCAGACCGCTCATCGAGGGCGAGATGTAGGCGACGGCGTTGTCGGCGCGGGCGTCGATGAAGCCGAGGGTGTCGTTGTAGTCAGCCGCCTCATCGCCGAACAGGTCCAGCTTGCCGGTGGAGATCTTGAAGGGGGTGTCGTGACGACCGACGACGAAGGTACCCCAGTCACCGGCCAGGCCGATGAAGGTGTTACGCTGGGAGAGGCTACCACGGTCACCATCGTTGATGTCGTTGTTGCGGTCGGCCATCTCCACACCGAACTCCATCTGGTACACGGCCTTCAGGCCGTCACCCAGGTCCTCGGTACCCTTGAAGCCGAGGCGGGAGGCACGGCTGCGCACGTCCCACATGCTATTGCCGGTGTCGACGTGGTCGATGGACATGTGGGCCTTGCCGTAGACGGTGACGTTGGCGGTGTCGGCGGAGGCGGCAACAGGGGCAGCCAGGACGCCGGCGATCGCGAGAGCGATAAACTTCTTCTGCATTCTCATTCTCCTTCAGTGAGTTAGGAATGAAACCAAATAAACCGCAGCAGTTAACGGTGCCTTTTTATAGCACTGCCTCAACAAGGACGCAACAGATTTTTTCAAAAAAACCACACCCCCGCAGAACTGTTGCCAATGCGCAACAGTTCCGTATATCCACTTAAGGGAAATTCGAGTCTATATGTTGGGGCTAAAAAAAATGCGGATACAGTATGTATTGTTTTCATGACAATACCCCACTCTCGCCAACCGAAAAAGCATCCGAGCGGCCAAAATGACGAAGGCCCGACCATCTCGATGATGGCCGGGCCTTCTTGTTGGCTGGGGGACTAGGATTCGAACCTAGGTTGACGGAGTCAGAGTCCGTAGTCCTGCCGCTAGACGATCCCCCAAAAAGCGGAGAGAAAAGATACAAGATAAAAGAGAAAAGTTAAAGCGGGTTCACACTTCGAATCAGGCCTTGGAGCATCCGGGAGATTTCCACTGTCTCCTGAATGTAGCCGGAGGCCGCTTCGGCCTCGATCAACCCCAGCTCTTTGACGATGTAGAGCTGAGTCCGCACTTCGGCGCACGACCCCTTTGCGATACCGAGAAACCGAACATACTCCTTTTATCTTTAATCTTTGCCCTTTGCTCTTAACGTTTAGAGAACTGGGTCGCCCGACGGGCCTTGCGCAGACCCACCTTCTTGCGCTCCACCTCGCGGGCGTCACGGGTAACGAAGCCGGCCTTACGCAGCGGGCTGCGCAGGGACTCGTCGTAGGCGATCAGCGCGCGGGCGATACCGAGGCGGATGGCGCCAGCCTGCCCAGTGTTGCCGCCACCGCGGACCGTCACCTTGACGTCGAACTTCCCGACCATCTCCACCGTCTCCAGCGGCTGGCGGACAATCATCCGCGAGGTCTCACGACCGAAGAAGGTGTCGAGGGAACGACCGTTGACGGTGATCTCGCCCTGACCGGGCTTGATGAATACACGGGCCGCGGAACTCTTGCGGCGGCCGGTGGCGATGTGCTGTTCAGGCATGATGCACGCTTCCGTTGTTCTCTAAATTCAGATTTCCAGCGGCTGGGGCTGCTGGGCAGTGTGGGGATGCTCGGCACCGGCGTAGACCTTCAGCTTGCCGAACATGGCGCGGCCGAGCGGATTCTTCGGCAGCATGCCCTTTACCGCGGTCTCGATGACACGCTCAGGCGCCTTGTCGATCAGCTTCTCGAAACTGATGGACTTCAGGTTGCCGATATACCCGGTGTGATGGTGATACATCTTGTCCTTGGCCTTGTTGCCGGTCACCGCCACCTTCTCGGCATTGATCACCACAATGTAGTCGCCGGTATCGACGTGGGGGGTGTACTCGGTCTTGTGCTTGCCGCGTAGGCGACGGGCGATCTCACTGGCCAGTCGGCCCAGGGTCTTGCCGTCGGCGTCAACCAGGAACCAGTCACGCTTCACTTCGGCCGGCTTGGCGCTGAAAGTCTTCATCGATACACTCCGCAGATAAACCGCTTCACGAAAGGCGGGAGATCCTACAAGATTCCTCGCGACGACACAAGACCCAAAAGGAAAATCTCATCGCCTCGCGGGCAACGCCGCCCGGCCAGCTCGCATGATAATGATTATTCCCGTTTCCATCATCGCCCTTTTCCGCTTGGCACGGCATCCGGGAATAAAGGGAATTGGGGCAAAAAAATGGCGCGGCATGGGGTGCCGCGCCAAAACCACCAAAGGAGGATGGAGGAGTTGCTTGAAAATAAGCGTATAAGGATTATCTAATCAAGCATCCGGGAAGTCAACCCCGTTTTTACCTGTCGCCGCACACCGCGCGAGCCCTTTGAAATGGGGGAGCAATTCAGGAACAATGACGGACTTTCCGATTCCCCGCTCCCGGTTACCGAATTCCCATCCAGACATGAGCCACCCATCGATCCGAATCGCCACCCGCAAGAGCCAGCTGGCGCTGTGGCAAGCCGAACACGTCAAACAGCGGCTCGAAGAGGCCCATCCCGGGCTCGTCGTGGAGCTGCTCCCCATGAGCACCCGGGGGGACAGGATCCTCGACACCCCGCTGGCCAAGATCGGCGGCAAGGGACTCTTCGTAAAGGAGCTGGAGCAGCGCATGGAGGCCGGCGAGGCCGATCTGGCGGTTCACTCCATGAAGGACGTCCCGGCGGAGCTGCCCACCGGCTTCGAGCTGGCGGTGATTCTGGAGCGGGAAGATCCGACCGACGCCTTCGTCTCCAACGCCTTCAAGGCGCTGGACGAACTTCCCGGCGGCGCCCGCCTGGGCACGTCCAGCCTACGCCGGCAGTGCCAGGTCCGTGCCCGGCGACCGGACCTGGAGGTCATCAGCCTGCGCGGCAACGTCAACACCCGGCTGGCAAAACTGGATGCCGGTGACTACGACGCCATCATCCTCGCCAGCTCCGGCCTCAAGCGCCTCGGCTTCGACCCGCGCATCACCGCCATCCTCGGCGAGGAGGAGAGCCTGCCGGCGGTGGGCCAGGGCGCCCTCGGCATCGAGATTCGTCAGGGAGACGAGCGAATCAGAGAGTTGGTCACGTGCCTCGACCACCCCGCCACCCACACCCGGGTCCGTGCCGAGCGGGCGATGAACGCCCGTTTGATGGGAGGCTGTCAGGTCCCCATCGCCGGTTACGCGCAACTGGAGGGAGAGACGCTCTGGCTACGCGGACTGGTCGGCGCGGTGGACGGCTCGGAGGTGGTCCGCGGCGAGATCCGCGGCCCGGCCGCCGACGCCGAGCGCCTGGGCGTACGCCTCGCCGATGATCTGCTCTCCCGCGGCGCCGACCGCATACTCCGGGAACTGATGGAATCGGAATGAGCCCCCGTTCCCTCCTCGGCCTCGGCATCCTGGTCACCCGCCCGGAGGGGCAGGCCGACCCCTTTTGCCGCCTGATCACCGAAGAGGGGGGGACCGCCTTCCGCTTCCCCGTCCTGGAGATCGGCCCACCGGCCGACCCCGCTCCGCTGGAGCGGTTGATCGCCGACCTGGACCGCTTCGATCTCGTTATCTTCGTCAGCATCAATGCGGTGGAGTGGGGCGTGGAGGCCGTTCGTCGTCGACGCCGGTTTCCCCCTGAGCTGCAGCGGGCGGTGATCGGCCCGACCACCGCCCGCGCGCTCGCTGAGCGACACCTCGCCCCCCACCTGATGCCCGCCCCGCCCTACAACAGCGAATCGCTGCTGGCGCTGCCGGAGATGCATGAGGTCGCCGGCAAGCGGATCGTCATCTTCCGCGGCGAGGGCGGACGGGAACACATCGCGGAGACCCTGCGCAGCCGGGGCGCCGAGGTCGATTACGCGGAGGCATACCGTCGCATCCGCCCCAACCACGACCCTGCCCCGCTGCTTCGCGCCTGGCGTGAAGGGGAGATCCAGGTCGCCACCGCCACCAGCAACGAAGCGCTCCTCAACCTGGTGGAGATGGTGGGCGAGGAGGGGCGCCGCTATCTGCTGGAGACCCCGCTGGTGGTGATCAGCGAGCGCAATGCCGCGCTGGCCCGCGAGCTGGGCTTCACCTTTGAACCGATCGTGGCCCAGGAAGCGGGAGACGACGCCATGGTGGCGGCCATCGCCGAAGGGGTCCGGCGCCAATGGACGATTCGATGACCGCACGCACCCTGCCCGCCCAGCTTGACGAACGCCCCGAATCACCCCCGCCGGAGAACGAGCCGCCGACCGCCGAGCAATCGGAAGCATCGCCGACCGAGCCGTCGTCCGCCACACCGTCCCGGGAACGACGCAGCGGCGGCGCGGCGGCTTGGCTGGCACTGCTCACCGCCCTGGCGGTAGCCGGCTGGAACGGTCATCAGTATCTGGAGCAGGGGCGCCGCGACCAAGGCGAGCGGGCGCTGCTCAACGACCAGGCGCGACGCATCGGCGAACTGGAACACAAACTGGCACTGAACGAGCGTGAATCGGCCACCCGCAGCCGCACCCTGGAAGAACGACAGCGCGCCCTGCAGGAGACGCTATCCGGATTGCGCACCCTCGCCGGTCTGCACGGCCGCAACGGCTGGGTGGTTGCCGAGGCCGAATACCTGGTACGCCTCGCCCGCCACACCCTGCGGGTCAAGGAGGACGCCACCACCGCCATCGCCCTGCTGCGGGACGCCGACCGCCGCCTCGCCGAACTGGGGGATCCCGCCCTGCACACCCCGCGCACCCTGCTCGCCGCCGATGTCGCCGCCCTCGAGTCGCTCCCCCCCGCCCCCCTTTCCGCACACTCCGCCGCCCTGGGCCGGCTGATCGACCAGGTGGAAACGCTGCCGCTGCCGATCCCCCACACCCCGGCCGACGCCCCCGCCGGGGCGCCCGAACCCCCCGCCGACCGCTGGCAGTGGCGCGACTGGCTCGACCAGGCCGAACGCTGGCTGAAGCAGTCGGTCGTGGTGCGCCGCGACGGCGACCCGCCCCGCCCGCTGATCGCCCCCGCGGAGCGCTACTTCCTGACCGAAAACCTGCGCCTTACCCTGGAGACGGCACGGCTGGCCCTCTATCGGGAAGACCCTGCCGGTTTCCGCGACGCCCTCGCCCGGGCCCGCCGCTGGATCGTCGCCCACTTCGACGGAGCCGCCCCCTCGACCCGCATTACCCTGCGCGAATTGGCGCGTCTCGAGCAGGCGCCGTTGCAGCGCCCCCTTCCCGACCTGGGCGAAACCCTGGAGGCACTCACCACGGTGAGGAACACCGAGGCGGAGAGCGGGGAGCGCTCGCCGTGATCTGGCGGCTGCTGCTCGCCGCGGCCGCCGTCGCCGCCATCATCGCCTGGGTGATGGCCACCGATCGCGATCCCGGCTACGTCCTGATCCACTACGGCCCCTGGTCCCTGGAAACCACGCTCTCGCTGGTCACCCTCGGCGCGGCGGCCGCCTTCCTCGCCCTCCATCTGGCGCTGCGCCTCGGCGGCGGCCTGTTCCGGCTGCCCGGGCGGATCGGTCGCTGGAAGAGGGCGCGGCGAGCCAGCCGTGCCCGCGCCCGTCTTGCCGACGCGGTGACCGCTGCCGCCGAAGGCCACCTCACGCGGGCCATGCGCCTCGCCACCGAAGGGGTTCGCCACAGCGAGCACCCCCAACTCCACCTCTACACCGCCGCCGCCGCCGCCCACGAACTGGGGGAACGGGAGCTGCGCGACCGCCACCTCCACCAGGCGATGGAGCTGCGCGAGCGGGACGAGGCGGCCGCGGGCCTGCTCCAGGCCCGTTGGTGGATCGAGGAGGGACGTCACGAACAGGCCCTCGCCACCCTGCTCAGACTGCATGAGCGCCATCCCAAACTGCCCCGCCTCGACACCCTGCTCGCCCGCAGCCACTACGCCCTGCAGGATTGGGGCGCGCTACGCACGCTCCTCCCCCGGCTCGATCCCGCTCCGCCCATCGAATGGGAGCGGGCCACGTGGCTCGGTCTGATGGAGAAATACGCGGAGGGGAACGACCCGGAAGGGCTGCGCGGGGTCTGGAAAGCGCTCCCGGAGCGGCTGCGGGAGGAGGATGAGGTGGTGGCCGCCTACGTCCGCCGACTGATGGCCTGCGAAGCGGCGATCGACGTGGAGAATTTCCTCCGCCGCCGGCTGGAGGAGCGCTGGAGCGAGGCGCTGGCGCTGCTCTACGGCGATCTCCACCACCACCTGGAGGTGATCCCCCTGCTCAATCAGGCGGAGGCGTGGCTGAAACGCCACGAGCGTGACGCCTCCCTGCTGCTCACCGCCGGCCGGCTGGCGCTCCACGCCCGGCTGTGGGGAAAGGCCCGCGGCTACCTGGAGGCGAGCGTCGCACTACAACCGCGGCTTGCGGGGTTCCGCCTGCTGGCCCGCACCCTGGAGGAGATGGGCGATCGCGAGGCGCTGGCCGCCTGCCGGCGCGACGCCCTGGAAAGGCTGTAGCCTGCATTCTCCCCCTACTGCCGCCGCCGATCCTCCCGCGGTGACGGGAGAGGTTACTCGACCGACGCTGCCTTCCCGAACGCCCGCAGGCGCCCGCTGAAATAGTCCGCCAACCCTTTGTATTGCGCGTGTTGCGGCAAGGCGGCGGCCAGGCGTTCGCCGATATCCAACCCTTCGCGCAGGGCCGTCAGACCCGCATCGAGATCACCCTGCGCACGGGCGGCGTCCGCCACGTTGTCGAGCGACACACACAAATCGCGCAAGGCTTCGGGGGTTTCGCCGACGCGTTGCAGGATTTGGCGGCGAATCGCCAACGATTCGTCGAACGCGGCGCGAGCGTCCTCCCAGCGGCCCAGGGCTTGGGCGGTTTTACCTACGTTGTTCAAAGAGACGGAGAGGTCGCGCAAGGCTTCGGGGGTTTGCCGCGCAAGGGCCAAACACGCCTGCGCGACCTCCTCGGCGTGTTGCAGGTGGCGTTTGGCGTAGAGGGCGTTGAAGGCGCCGAAGCCGGTTTGCAGCAGACCGGCCGGCGGCGCGGCGCGTTTGGGCAAACCGCCCGGCGGGTGCTTGTCCCACAAGCGCTGCCACTCGTCCACGGTTTGTTGTTCATACCTGGACAGCGGAAACAGGCCGCCAGCCCGGGTAGGCTCGGCCCGCGGGGGGGCGGGAAGCGCGCCGATCCAGTTTTCGGTATCCAGGCAGAAGGTGCGGATGGCCCATAGATCCGGGGTCAGGATTTTGGTGTGGGCCCGCTCCACGGCGGGCAGGATCAGCACCAGCGGGCGATTCTGGCACTGTCGCAGCGGTTCGCGCTGCTCGTTCAAGCGGCTGAGAAAATCCGCCCGCGCCTCATGCCAGCGGTTCTCACCCTTTTTGTCCAGGCGCGACAAGTCCAGCCAGATCGGGGTGTGGCTGAGCGCCTGATCGCGGTGGCCGGGGTGCAGCAGGCGGGGGATATAGCCGGCGATATGCGCCGGGTTGTCCGTCTCCCATTCACGAAAGCGGGTGACGCGGACATGATAGAGCGCAGGCGGTTTTCCACTTGGTCGACAATCGCCGCGGTGACGCCGTCCTCGGTCACCGAGGCGGCGATCAGGGCGTCGCGGATGACCCGGAAGAAATCGCGCAGATCGCCGCCGGTGGCACGTCCCAGGCGACGCAACTGCTCGCGGCTGAAGAACTCCTGCCACTTGGGATAGCGGCGCCAAACGATCTCTTCCAGCAGCTTCAGGCCGTCCTCGTCGTCGCCACCGTCTTTCCTGCGCACATGCAGGTTGGGCCAGTTCACCACCGAGGCACCGAAGACTTTGCCGATGCCCGGCATCATGGGCAGGAGGAACGGCGGAATGGTGTACACCACATGCAGGAGCGGAAAACGCAGATTGTTGGCCTGGGCATAAAACAGTTCCAGCACGCTGTCGTGGATTTGCCGCGCCTAGTCGCTCATGCCGATGCCGCGAATCTGTTCCACCGAATCAACCAGCAGCACCACCTTGAGTTCCGGATCACCGTGTTGTTCACGCAGCGCGGCGACGATTTCGCCGACGTATTCCCGCGCCTGCCTGGTGATTTGCCCGTAATAGCCGCGCAGGGCGTGCTGCAGGCTCTCCTTGAAGGTGGGGTCGTTCTTCAGGCTGAGGCCGAAATCGAAATTGCCCACCTCGGCACTGAATTCGAAATTCACTTCGCTTTGCAGGAAATGCAGCAGGCGGTCGCCATAGCTTCGGGTGATGGTATCCAAGCCGTGCGTTTGCCGCAGTTGCTCGGTCGGGCCGACCATCAACGACAAGGTGAAAGTCGCGTGAAGGGTTCGGGTTCCCATCGGTAGTCCCGTGCAAAATGGTTGTCTGGCGGTAACCGCCCACCCCGCCGGGGTGGGCCGTTGCGTTTGACTCAATCCTATGGAGGGCGGGCCCCCGGGTGCCTGCCCGCGTCCCTAATGCCGCGACTTCTCGATCTCCTTCTGGACCGAGGCGATACTGCGCGACCACGGCTCGTACCCCGCAGAGAGCGGCGGCAGCGCCTTGAGCGCACGACGGGCCGCATCCACATCGGGATAGACCCCGGAGAGCAACCCGTACCAGCTTTGCCCGTGGTTGTCGCCGTGGAAGAGGGCCCCTCCCTCCACCAACCCGTGTTTCCTGGCGAAGGCGACCAGCGCCTCGCGGTCCCCCCCGCCGAGCACTTGCACCGCGATGGCTCCGGGGGGCTGTTGCATCAACCACTCCTCGTCCCTCAGCTGCGCCTCCTCCGGCGCGGCCTCTGCCGGCTTGTCGGCGGCGGGAGAGGGCGACGGGTCCGCGGCGGCGGCCTTCGCCTCCCCAGCCACCGGCTTCTCCGTCTGCTCCGCCGCGGGCATCGGCAACGCCTCCCCGCTCTTCACCTCGGCCGACGACGACGTCTCTCCGGGCCCCATCGCCGCTGGGGAGGCGGGCTGCGCCACCCCGGCCGGCACCTCCGGGGCGCCGGACGTCGGCGGCGTGGCCACCGGCTCACTGGGCGTAAAGGGCGTCGGTTTCTCCAGGTGGGGGATACGGTGTTCGAGCGGCGCACCGGCCAACGGGTCGCCGGCCATCGCTTCCGGCGCGGACGCCTCCGGCCCCATCGCCCCTGCGGCCGCAGACGGCATCCCGTCGCCCCCGGCGGGCGCAGGGGCAGGTGCCGTCGGCGCGGGGGACGACACGGCTCCGTTGGCACCGGCCTCCCCGCCGCCGATCTCCGCCAGCGGCTTCGGCTCCAGCTTCTCCACCTCACCGGGTGACGCAGTCCCCGCAGCCTGCGCGATCGGCGGTGCGACGACCGGCGGCGAGACGAGGGGGACCGCGGAGCGCACCACCCGGTCCGGCAGCGTCCCCTGCGGCATCTCGCCGACCCGCCGCTGGATGGCGATCGGCTGCGGCTCGGCGGTCTCCTCGGCGCGGGGCACGGCGGCATCTCCCTGGATCATCTGGTTGATCTGCCCCTGGAAGATCAGGATGGCGAGCAGCAGCAGCGCCACCCCCGACCAGGTGAGCACCTTCTTGATGTCCAGATCCCGCAATTTAGACAGATTCATCTCCCCTCCTCCCGCCTTGGTTGCCGCCCTACCGCCAAGCAACCGCCGGGCCACCTCGTCGATCCTTCCGGGCAGCCCACCGCTCTCCTCGCCGATCGTCCTCAGCTGGGCGGGGGAGAAGAGCCGTTTCGAAGCCCCGCCCGCCGTCGCCAGACACCACGCCAGATAAGACTCCACCTGACGCTCCACCAGCGGCGCCACATCGAGTGTGCGCAGCTCGGATAGGTATTTGCGAAAGCGCGGATGCGCAGCGAGCCGCCCCTCGGCGTCCGGCTCACCGGCCAGCACCACCCGCAACAGTCGCCCGCTCTCGCCCATCCGCTCATAGAGTTCGAGCACCGTATCGAGCGCCTCGTCGGTCAACCGCTCGACGTCGTCCAGCAGCAGCAGCGGGATGCCGCCATCACGCTGGATCTCCAGCAGCCGCTCGCCGAGGTCCTCCGATGCCCCCCCCGCCAGGTCATTGGCGAAGGCCCGGGAGAGCGCTACCAGAAGGCGCACCGAATTGAAGCCGTCCGCAGCCTGTACCGCACAGATGACGAAGCGCCCCTCGGCGCGCTCGACGAACTGGCTCAACAGCACGCTCTTGCCGGCCCCCCGCGCGCCGCGGACCAGCACCATCGGGTCCCCGGACTGGATCAGATAGACCAGCAGATCAAGCCGCCGCTTCAGATCATCGTCCGTGTACCATCCGTCGCGCGAGGCCGGGAACGGATCCCGCTCCAGTCCGTGCCGCCGCCAGTATTCGTCAGGGCCCCCGGCCATGGCTCATGGATCGGTCGCGTGGCATCTGACCGCTCGGCGATTCGCTGAATGGGCCATCAGTTGCGGCGCGATACGCTGGTTGGTCCATGCGGAAAATATTGCAACGCTCAGCGCCCCTCACGAATCGCCTTCTGCACCGACTCGATGGTGCGCGGGAAGGGGGCGTTCTTGCGCACCGCCGGTGGCAGCATCCCCACCGCCACGCTCGCCTCGTCCCGATCGGCATAGAGGCCATAGAGCAACACGTACCACGCCTCCCCCGTCAACCGGGTGCGGTAGTAGGCGGTCATCGACTCCAGACGGTAACGACGGACGAACTCACGCAGCGTCTCCTCGTGACGCGAACCGAGCAGTTGCAGGGTGTAGCCCTTCGGCGGCAGGCTGAGCAGCCACTCGGCGTTACCGTTGCCGGCCACCGCGGGGGGCGGCGGGGGCGCGGCCTGCGCCGCTGGAGGGGAGGCGCTCGCCGCCGGGGCCACCTCGGCGATGACCGGCTCGGGCATCGGCGGCGACGCATTGACCCGCGGCATCACCTCCACCTCAGCGACGGGCGCGGCCATCGGGATCACCGTCACCGAGTGGTCTCCCTCGCCGGGCAGCATGAGATAACCGAGCAGAACGAGCAGCATAATCAGCGGGTAGAGCAGCGGCAGGCGCACCCCGAACAGCAGCCGGCCGAGGGCGCCGGCCTCCGTCGCCCGCCGGTGGAATGCGCCGATCCGCTCCAGAACGTTCAAACCGGTCGCTCCTGTCCCTCCGCGAAGACCACCTTGAAGCCCTTCCTGCTCTGGGCGTCGCGCTCCTTGAGCATCACCCCTTCGGCCTCTTCACGCTCCTCGAAGTGCTCCCGCCGCACCCGCCCCGACCGCCCCTGAAGCCCCGCCTCCTTGACCACGCTCCAACCGCCGAGCAGGTCCCGCTGAAGGATCAGGTGGACGAAGCGCGGCGGCTGTCCGGGGGATGCGGTGGTCTGCATGTAGATACGCACGAAGGGAGCGGCTCGCGGTCAACGCCGGGAGAGGCACGCCTCGATGGCGGCACGAAGCGAGGCGGGATCGAAGTCTCCGGTCACCAGCGACTGGCCGATCCCTTTCATCAGCACCAGCCGCAGACGGCCATCCAGTACCTTCTTGTCCACCGCCATCAGGTCGAGAAAGCGTTCGACGGTCAGCTCGGCAGGAGGGATCAACGGCAGGCGCGCCCGCTCCAGCAACCGGTCGACCCGTCCGCGCGACGCCTCGTCCAGCCAGCCCAGGCGCACCGAGAACTCCGCGGCCATGCTCATGCCGGTGCCGACCGCCTCACCGTGGAGCCAATTGCCGTAGCCGGCGCCGGTCTCGATGGCGTGGCCGAAGGTGTGGCCGAGATTGAGCAGCGCCCGCTGCCCGGCCTCCCGCTCATCGGCCGCCACCACCTCCGCCTTGATCCGGCAGGAGCGTTCGATGGCGTAACCGAGGGCCTCGGGATCGCGTTCCAGCAACCGCTCCATGTTCTCTTCCAGCCAGCCGAGGAACGCCTCGTCGCGGATCAGGCCGTATTTGATCACCTCGGCGATACCGGCGGAGAGTTGACGGTCGTCGAGGGTGTTCAGGGTGTCGGTATCGGCGATCACGCAGCGCGGCTGGTAGAAGGCGCCGATCATGTTCTTGCCCAGCGGGTGGTTGACGCCGGTCTTGCCGCCCACCGAGGAGTCCACCTGGGCGAGCAGGGTGGTGGGGATCTGGATGAAGGCGACACCCCGCTGATAGCAGGCGGCGGCGAAACCGGTGATGTCGCCGATCACCCCGCCGCCGAGGGCGATCAGGGTGGTTCCGCGATCGTGGCGCCGCTCCAGCAACTGGTCGAAGATGCGGTTCATCACCTCCAGGGTCTTGTAGCGTTCGCCGTCGGGGAGCACCACCACGTCGTGGGGGACCTCGCCGAGGGCCTCGCGCACCCGTTCCAGGTAGAGCGGCGCGACCGTCTCGTTGCTGACGATCATCGCCCGCCGGCCGGCAAGGTGGGGCAGCAGCCGCTGCGGCTCCCCGAGCAGGCCGCGGCCGATGTAGATGGGGTAGCTGCGCTCCCCGAGATCGACGGTCAAGGTCTTCATGCGTTCTCGTATCGCCCCTTCTCCAAGGTCGTGCGGGGGGACCCGTCACTCCTCCTCCAACCGTTCCAACAGCTCCTTCACCACCGCCCGCACACTGCGGCCACTGGTATCGATGGCGATATCGGCCACCTCGCGGTAGAGGGGTTCGCGTACCGCCATGATCTCTTCCAATTTGCGACGCGGGTCACCGCCCTGCAGCAGCGGCCGGTTACGGTCGCGGGCGGTCCGCTTGACCAGTTGATCGATGGAGGCGTGAAGGTAGATCACCGTACCGCGGGCGGCCAGCACCGTGCGGTTCTCCGGGTCGAGCACCGCGCCGCCACCGGTGGCGAGCACCGTCCCGGCGGTCCCCGCCAGCTCGTGGATCATCGCCGACTCGCGCTTGCGGAACCCGGCCTCCCCCTCCAATTCGAAGATCAGCGGGATGTCGACGCCGGTGCGCCGCTCGATCTCCTTGTCGCTGTCGACGAACTCCATCCCCAGCTCCTCTCCGAGCTGCCGGCCGATGGTCGATTTACCCGCTCCCATGGGACCGACGAGGATCAGATTCTGCTTTCGAGTCATGCCCCGCATGATACCTCATACGACAGGGGCGAACCCGCAGGCCCGCCCCTTACTTCAGCGTCAGCCCCTCGCGGAGAATGCGCGGCGTAACGAAGACCAGCAGCTCCTGCTTGGTGTTGGAACGGGTCTTCGACCGGAACAGCGCGCCGAGGCCGGGCAGATCGCCGAGCAGCGGCACCTTGGTGGTGCCGTGACGGCGGCTCTCCTGATAGATCCCGCCGAGCACCAGCGTCTCGCCATCGGCCACCAGCACGTTGGTGGTGATCGACCGGTTGTTGGTGACCGCCACCGTCGAAGAGATCGAATCGGCGCTGTCATCGGTGATGGTCAACGACATCAGCACGTGGTCGTCCGGGGTCACCTGGGGCGTCACCGCCAGACTCAGGTTGGCGTTGATCGGCTGCACCGACGCGCCGTCGGCGGTGATGGCGAGGAACTGGATGGTCTGCCCCTGGGAGATGGTGGCGGTCTGGTTGTTGCCGGTGATCACCCGCGGATTGGAGAGCACCTCGCCCTTGCCCTCGTTCTGCATCGCCTGCAATTCCATATCCAGCAGGTAGTCGGCGCCGAGGATCGCCAGGCCAAACTGGCCGGCACCGGTCACCGGCAGGTTGACGTTGTACCGATCCGCCTGGGAGGGCATGGTGATCGGATAGAACGACCCCGTGCTGGTCATGTTGTCGACGGCGCTACCAATCATCGTGTCTGCCCCGGCGGCGGAACCGGTCAGTGCGGTGAGGCCGTCTCCCCGCTCGGCGAGCTTGGTTGCACCGAAACGAACGCCGAGGTCCTTGCTGAAGGTGTCGTCGGCGACCACGATCCGCGATTCGATCATCACCTGGCGCACCGCCACGTCGAGGCGCGTCACCAGCCGCCGGATGTCGGCGATGCTGTCGGCGGTATCCTGCACCAGCAGGGTATTGGTACGCTCATCGACCGAGATGTTGCCACGGTCGGAAAGCAGCGAGACCCCCTCGCTACGCAGCAGGCCCATGATGTCGGAGGCGCGCGCGTAGTTGACCTGGATGAACTCGGAGCGCAACGGTGCCAGTGCCTGGTTCTGGTTCTGCGCCTCCAGCTCCTGGCGCTCCTGGGCGGCGATGTCGCTGGCCGGCGCCACCATGATGACGTTCCCCTCCTGACGCATGGCGAGCCCCTTGCTCTGCAGGATGATATCCATCGCCTGGTCCCAGGGGACGTTGTTGAGGCGCAGCGTCACCGAACCGGAGACGGTATCGGCGACAACGATGTTGAAGCCGGTGAATTCGGCAATCAGTTGCAGCACCGAGCGTACCTCGATGTCCTGGAAGTTGAGCGACAGCCGCTCGCCGGTGTAGCCAAACTTCTTCTTCTTCGCCTCCTCCTCGGTGGCGGTGAACGGTTTCACCTCGACCACGTAGCGGTTGTCGGACTGATAGGCGAAGTGGTCGAAATTGCCGCTCGCCGCCACCACCACCCGCACCTGGTTGCCGCGCGCGGTGGTCTCCACCGAGCGCACCGGGGTGGCGAAGTCGACCACGTCGAGACGGCGCTCCAGCTCCGCGGGCAGCGCGGCGTCCAACAGGGTCAGCACCACGCTGTCCCCTTCGGTGCTCATATCCACCGGCATGGAGGGATCGGAGAGTGTCACCTCCACCCGCCCTTCGCCGTTCTCGCCCCGACGGAAGTCGACATTCTCGACCTGACGCACCCCGGACCTCGCTCTCTTCTTCGCCGTGGTCACCGGGGCGGGAGCCTGCTCGGCCGGGGTGGGAGGGGCGGTCATACTCATCCCGCTGCCGGTGCCGTCAAGCACCACCACCACCTCGTTGCCCTCGACGCGGGTCACGTAGGGGACCATCTCCACCAGATTGAGCACCACCCGGGTACGCCCCTTGGCCTCGGCGCTGGCCATCGAACGCGCCACGCCGATGCCGATGGTCTGGGTCTTGCGTTCCAGCCGATTGGCGACGCCAGGCAGATCGAGGGCGACCCTCGCCGGATTGTCGATGGTGAAGCTGACCGGGCGGGGTGGGGGCCCGGAGAGCGAAAGGACCACCTGCACCCGATCGCCGGAAAGCGCGGTGAACTCGGCCCCTTCGAGTCCCAGGGGTTGCGTCTGGGCATGGGCCAGCGGAGCCAGCACCCCGAGCAGCATCCAGAGCCCCCCCCACAAACCTCCCCGGAGCAGCAACGTCCAGCCCGAAGAGAGGC
The DNA here is from genome assembly GCF_054657215.1 of Endothiovibrio diazotrophicus. Classification (NCBI taxonomy): domain Bacteria; kingdom Pseudomonadati; phylum Pseudomonadota; class Gammaproteobacteria; order Chromatiales; family Thioalkalispiraceae; genus Endothiovibrio; species Endothiovibrio diazotrophicus. The sequence continues at coordinate 25,533 of NZ_BAAHXB010000027.1, read as the reverse complement.
CGAAGCGAGGCCGTTGATAACCGTTACCGCTCATTGATCACCCCCAAAATCACTGTTCGCTCAGGGCGATGGACGCTTGGCGCTCCATCCAGCCGCCGAGGCCGTCCTGCACGATCTCGACCAAGTCGATCCGCTCCTCGGTGACGCGGATGATGCGGCCGTAGTTCTGACCCAGGTAGTTTCCAGGCTGCACCCGGTGCAGCGTACCTCCGGGATCCCTCACCAGCCCCCACAGCTCTCCGCCGCGAGTGAGGCTGCCGACCATCCGCAACGAATCGAGCGGGAAGCTTTCGGTCACCTCTTTCGGGCGCTTGAAATCGGGGGATACGCCGCTGCCGCTGCCCATGCTCTCCCCGCCGCCAGCCCCCTCGCCCGATGTCGTGGCGGAGAAGGGGTCACGCAGCTCGAACGCCTGATAGACGAACGCCTCGTAGGGCTTCGGCTGGGGCAACGGCTCGATCGGCGCCCCGCGACGGCTCTTCACCTCACTGATATAGGCGGTCAGATCGTCCATGCCGGCCCGACCGCAGGCGCTCAGCAGGGCGACCAGCGCCAGCAACGCCCCGGCGCGGCCGACACGCCGCACCCTGCTCGACAATATTCGATGGGCCGTGGGAACAATCACGGGGCGATCACTCTTCAAGATAGCGGTAGGTCTTGGCGGTAGCCGACATGTTCAGCTCGGAACCCTTGCCGCTGATGTTGATGTTGTGCAGGGTGACAATCCGGGGCAGCGCCGCCACCCCGCTGGCGAAGGCACCGAACTCGTGATAATTGCCGTTGACGTTGAGGCTGATCGGCAGCTCGGCGTAGAACTCCTTGCGCACCTCCCCGGCCGGCTTGAACAGGGTGAACTCCAACCCGCTGGCGAGACCGGTATGGGAGATGTCGTCGAGCAGGTTCTCCACCTCGGTCTTCTCCGGCAGCTGGCGCAACATCGAGCCGAACGACTCCTCCATCTCCTTGAGCTGGGCACGCAGCTTCTCCAGATTGGCCGCCTTGCGCTGCTTGACCTCGAAATCGGTACGCAGCTCATCCTCTTTCTTCTCCAGCCCCGCCAGCGCCTCCTGTTGATCCATGGTATCGAAATAGTAGGCCCCGCCGACGATCACCGCCGCCAGCAACACGCCGGCGCCGATCTTCGCCCACAGCGGCCAGCCACCGGGGTTGTTGGGGTCGATGTTGAGATCGGCCAGGTCCAGATTGTTCAGGTCGGAGAGGTCCACGTCGTATCCTCATCGGGCGGGCGGCGGCGGGCCGCTCACTCCTCCTCCGCTTTCTTTTTCCAGGTCTGCTTCACCTTCAGGGTGAACCGGTGGCGTCCCTCGCCGCCCCCCCCCTGGATCACCTCCAGGCGCGGCGAACCGAGCCACTCCGAGGCCTCCAGGTTGCGCATATAGGTGGAGATCCGCTCGTTGGACTGGGCGATCCCCACCAGGGTGATCTCATCGCCGGACTGGGCCAGCGAATCGAGCACCACCCCCTCGGGCAGGGTACGCACCATCTCGTCGAACAGATGAACCACCACCGGCCGCGAGCTCTGCAGCTCCTGGATCACGTTCATGCGCGCCAGCAGGCTGCGTTTCTTCTGCTCGATGTCCTTGATCTCCCGGATCTTCTTGTCGACCGCCGCGATCTCCTGCTCGAGCACGCCGTTGCGCTCGCGCTGATGCTCCAGCACCGATTCCATGTAGAGATGGGCGACGAACACCAGCGCCCCGATCACCGCAGCGACCACCCCCATGGCGATGCCGAAACGCTGATTGCGCTCCTTGCGCAGCTCTTCACGCCAGGGAAGGAGGTTGATCCTCGCCATCTCAGTCGAAGCTCCGCATGGCCAGGCCGCAGGCGATCACCAGGGAAGGGGCATCGGCGCGCAGTTGCTCCTCCTTCACCTTGGCGGGCGGCGTCATCCCTTCGAGAGGATCGAACACCTGCACCCCCACCAAGCCGGTGCGCGAGGCGACGTGATCGGCGATCCCGTCAATGGTGGCGCAGCCGCCGGAGAGCAGCAGTTGATCGACCTGATTGAATTCGGTGTTGGAATAGAACGTCTGCAACGCGCTGTAGACGGTGCTCGCCAGTCGGTCCTTGAAGGGGCCGAGCAGCTCGCTGCGAAAATCGTCCGGCAGTTCCCCCTGACGGCGTGCTCGCGCCGCCTCCTCGAAGGAGAGGCCATAGCGGGCCATGATCTCCTGGATCAGGACGTTGCCGCCGAACGGCTCCTCGCGGGTATACAGCGTGGCCCCGTCGCGCATCACCTGCAGGCCGGTCTTGGCGGCACCGATATCCACCAGCGCCACCAGCCGGCCCGCGCCTCCGTCGGGCATCGCCGCCACCCGCCGGGACAGGGCGTTCTCCACCGCATAGGTCTCGATATCCACCACCTTGGCGCTCAATCCCGCCGCGTCGAGGGAGGCCACCCGCATCTCCACGTTCTCGCTACGCGCCGCGGCGAGCAGCACATCGACCATCTCGTCACTCTTCTCCGAAGAGCCGAGCACCTGGAAATCGAGACTCACCTCCTCCAGCGGATAAGGGATGTACTGGTCGGCCTCCAACTGGATCTGTCCCTCCATCTCGTCTTCGGAGAAATTGGAGGGCATCGGGATCACCTTGGTGATGACGAAGGAGGCGGGCAGTGCCACCACCGCCAATTTGTTGCGGGTCCCGGCACGCTTGACGGCACGCTTGATCGCCTCCCCCACCAGCTCCACCTCGCGGATCACATCGTCCTGCACGGTGTCGTTGGGCAGCGGCTCGATCGCATAGGCCTCCACGCGGTAGCGCTCCCCCTTGCGACTCAGCTCGACGAGCTTGACCGCGGTGGTGGAGATGTCGACCCCCAGGAGCGGTGGCCTTCTTGCCGACAAAAACGGCAGAGCCATCTTCTGATTTTCCTTCTATTACCCGTAGTTAGAAAGGATAGATGCCACTAAACATTAAAAGACATGTCCAACTATATATCAAGGAATCGGGAAAAGAAAACCCCGCCCCCTTTCCCCACCACCCGGAATTCCTTACATTATGGGGCCTGCCAACGACCTCCACGCGACATCCCACGCCGAAGCCCCCTCTGCCACGGACGTACCATGAATCTCCTCAAACGGCTGATCGGCCGGCTGGCGATCCTCGCCATCGTCGGCTCCCTCCTCGGAGCGGTGGCCGCGATCATCCTCTACAGCCGGATCGCCCCCGAGCTGCCGCCCATCGACAGCCTCAAGGACGTGCGGCTGCAGGTCCCGCTGCGGGTCTATGACCGCAACCAGCGGCTGATCGCCGAATTCGGCGAGAAGCGGCGCATCCCGCTGCGCATGGAGCAGATCCCGCCCCAGCAGGTCCACGCCTTCCTCGCCGCCGAGGACGACCGTTTCTACCAGCACCCCGGCGTCGACTACCAGGGGCTGCTGCGTGCCGCCTGGCAACTGGCGTTGACCGGCCAGAAGCGCCAGGGCGGCAGCACCATCACCATGCAGGTGGCACGCAACTTCTTCCTCTCCAGCGAAAAGACCTACCTGCGCAAGCTGAGCGAGATCCTGCTCGCCTTGAAGATCGAACGGGAGCTGAGCAAGGACGACATCCTCACCCTCTACCTCAACAAAATCTACCTCGGCCACCGCGCCTACGGCATCGGCGCCGCCGCCCAGATCTACTACGGCAAGGAGATCGGCGAACTCACCCTGCCCGAGATGGCGATGATCGCCGGCCTGCCCAAGGCGCCGGCCCGCGACAACCCGGTGAGCAACCCCACCCGCGCCAAGGAGCGGCGCAACTACGTGCTGAAGCGGATGCGCGACCTGGACTACATCGACGAGGCCCGCTACCGCCAGGCGGTCGATGCCCCGCTTACCGCCGAGCGCCACGCCCTGCCGATCGAGGTGGAGGCCCCCTACGTCGCCGAAATGGTGCGTAAACAACTGGTGGAGCAGTACGGCGAGGAGGCCTACACCCGCGGCCTCGACGTCACCACCACCCTCGACGGTCCGCTGCAGAACGCCGCCAACCGCGCCCTGCGCCACGCCTTGCTCGCCTACGACCGCCGCCACGGCTACCGCGGCGCCGAGCGTCATCTGGAGCACACCACCGGCATGAACCCGGCCCAGTGGGACGACGAACTGCGCCAGCTCCCACGCCACGGCGGTCTCGTCCCGGGCGTGGTCATCGCCCTCGACGGCGACCACGCCACCGCCTATCTGGGCGATGGAAAGAGCGTTACGCTGCCCTGGGAGGGTCTCTCCTGGGCCCGCCGCCACCTCTCCACCAACCGTCTGGGCCCCAAGCCGAATCAGGCCGCGGACATCCTGCAGATCGGTGACGTGGTGCGGCTGGAGGAGATCCCGCCCGCCAAGCCCGAAGAGGAGCCCCACTGGGAACTGGCGCAGATCCCCGAAGTGGAGGGTGCCCTGGTCTCGCTCCACCCCGACGACGGCGCGGTGCTCGCCCTGGTCGGCGGCTTCGATTTCCACCGCAGCAAATTCAACCGGGTCACCCAGGCCAAGCGCCAGCCCGGTTCCAACTTCAAGCCCTTCATCTACTCCGCCGCCCTGAACAACGGCTACACCGCCGCCAGCCTGATCAACGACGCCCCGGTGGTGTTCGACGACCCCTACCTGGAGAAGGCGTGGAAACCGGAGAACTACAGCGGCAAGATCTTCGGCCCGACCCGTCTGCGGGTAGCACTGACCCACTCGCGCAACCTGGTCTCGATCCGCCTGCTCGACGGCATGGGCATCGACAACGCCCTCAAGCACGTCGCCCTCTTCGGTTTCTCCCCCGACGAGCTGCCCCACAACCTCTCACTCGCTCTCGGCAGCGGCGTGCTCGCCCCGATCCAAATCGTGCGCGGCTATGCGATCCTCGCCAACGGCGGCTACCGGGTAAGCCCCTACCATATCCAGCGCGTCATCGACTCCTCCACCGGCGAGACCCTGTTCGAGGCCCACCCCGCCACCGTCTGCCACGACTGCCCGGAGACGCCGCCGAACACCGACCCGGACACGGCCGCGACGCCGGACGACACCGCGACCGCCGACACCGCGACCGCCGACGCCCCGCCCCGTGCGCCGCGGGTGGTGAGCGCCCAGAACATCTACGTCACCACCTCGATGCTGCGCGACGTCATCCGCCACGGCACCGGCCGCCGCGCCCTGGTCCTCGGCCGCCACGATCTGGCCGGCAAGACCGGCACCACCAACGACCAACGCGACGCCTGGTTCAGCGGCTTCAACGCCGACCTGGTGACCACCTGCTGGGTCGGCTTCGACTCGATGGAGAAGCTGGGCAACCGCGAGACCGGCGGACACGCCGCGCTGCCGATGTGGATCGAATACATGCGGGCGGCCCTCGATGGGGTGCCGGAGCGCCCGTTGACCACCCCGCAGGGGCTGGTCACCCTGCGCATCGACCCGGCCACCGGCAAGGCGGTGGGCAGTGACTTCGCCGGAGCGATCTTCGAGACCTTCCCGGAGAACAACCTGCCCCAGCGCCTCGAAACCGCGACCACCACCGCGGGCGGCGACCGCGCCGAAGGAGGTGCCGCGCCACCGGTGCCGGCGCAAATCTTCTAGCTCTTCGCCAATACGTAACGCCATCCGACCCCATGCGTCACCTGAGCGCCGCCAAAATCGATGAATTCCGCCGCCGCGTCGCCGCCGAAGCGGCGCGGATCATGGCCGAGGACGGGGTCCACGAATTCCACGTCGCCAAGCGGCGCGCCGCCGAACGGCTACGTATCGACGATCGCCGCTGCCTTCCCGACAACGAGGCGGTGGAGGAGGCGCTGGCCCAGCACCAGCGCCTCTTCCGCGGTCATCGCCAGCCCGAGGCGCTGGCACGCCTGCGGCGGGTCGCCGCGGCGGCGATGCGCTTCCTCGAACCCTTCGAACCCCGACTGGTGGGCCCGGTCCTCGCCGGCACCGCCGATGAAGGGAGCACCGTCTATCTCCACCTCTTTCCCGACCACCCCGAGGCGGTACTCCATTTTCTGATGGACCGGCAGATCCCCTTCGAGGAGAACGAGCGCCGCGTGCGCTACCCCGGCGGCCGCGACGAGCTCTACCCGATGCTCAGCCTCTACGCCGACGACACCCCGTTGGAACTCACCCTCTTCCCCCCGGAGGCGATCCGCCAGGCGCCCCTCAGCCCGATCGACAAGAAGCCGCAGAAACGCGCCCGCCTCCAGCAGCTCCAGGCGCTGCTCGACGAATAGCCCGGTCGCCCTCCGCAGCGACCTGCCCGGCTTCGAGGCGGTCGCCGCGGGGATGATGCAGGACCCTGTGCGAGCAGGGGGTGGCGAGTGTCGGCAAGCTACGCGAGCTCTGACTGGAGGCGGACGTACGTTTCAGCGCCTGTCGGATGACGGTAGACCTGTTCGGTTATCGGCGGGAGGAGTTGATCGACGGGATTGAGCAGTGGGTCGTTGCCACCAGCTTCCGGCCGGAGGCGACGAAGGCCGACGTCACCCTCTTCATCTGAAACCGCCCCGCCCCGGTCGGCTGCGACGTTGTCGCAGCCGACCGGGGCGGGGCGGTTTCAGATGACATTACACGGTAGGAAGGGCGGGCCGTGCCTACTGCGGGGCCGAGCATAGCGCCAAACGGTGAAGCCGAGCGAAGCGCCGATGGCGCCGGGCTTACAGCATCCTTTGGAGGATGTCCGCCGCGGTGCCCTTGGACTTCAGGCGGTGCTTGATGGCACCGGCGACGTGCAGCGCAACCAGGGCGGCGAGGGTGTAGGCGAGGATCTCGTGGGCCTCGTGGGCGAAGCCGCCGATGGCCTTGCTCTTGGCCACCAGGGTAGGCAGATCGAACAGGCCGAAGAAGGGCACCGGGAAACCGGCCGCATTGGACATCACATAGCCGCTCACCGGCACCAGGATCATCAGCAGGTAGAGCAGTTTCTGGATGCCCTTGACCACCAGCTGCTCCTTCGGCTCGAAGACCCCCGGCAGCGGCGGCGCGGGGCTCACCCGCAGCCACACCAGCCGCGCCACCACCAGCAGCAGCGCCACCACCCCGAAGGACTTGTGCAGCCCATAGAGCTGGAGCCGCCCGGCGGCCTCCTCCGGCAGGTCGGCCATGTAGATCCCCACCCCGAGCAGGGTAAGGATCACCGCCGCCGAGACCCAGTGGATCAACTTCGACGCCGTCCCGTAGTGCTTTTCATCGTTCGTCATCGCCATGACCCACTCTCCTAACCAATAGTCGACAAAACCCAAATACCCGACCGCCACGCAAGGATACTCTCCCCACCCAACGAAGCAACCGAAAAAAAGCCGCATCCCCAACCTACTGATTTTTTCGCCCCCGGGCTCCTGCGCGACGTATGTCGCGCAGGAGCCCGGGGGCGAAAAAATCAGAGTGAGTGATCGATGTGAACGGTGGCGCTGCTCCCCTCGGCGGGGGTGAGGGGCTCGCTCTTGCCCTCCAGATCCCCCGCGGCGGCCATCGCCTGGCCCGACTTGCTGACCCGCGCGTAGATCACCACCTGCGGGAAGGCGGAGAGGTCCATCCCCGGCACCATCGACATGGAGTTGTCCAAGGTGACGGTGAGCGGCAGCTCGGAGACCTTGTGGCGGCTCATCGCCAGCGGCGCCTTCGGGCCCTCGGCGGCGCGGGCGTAGATGAACAGCGCATCATCCACCCCCGCCTGGCGCGCCATCTCCGCGGAGATGTCGACCTTGACGGTGACCGTCGGGCCTCCCGCCGCGGCGGCAGCCGCCGGCACGGGAGGGGCCTGGAGCGGCGGCATCCCGGCGTTGGCGCGCGCCTCGCTCAACGCCTGGAAGACCATCTTGTAGCCGTCGCTGCCCGGCTCCTGCCCCTGCAGCACCTGCTCCCAATCGGCGACCGCCTCTTCGAAGCGGTTGTTCTGGAAGGCGATGATGCCGCTCATCCACAGCGCCGAGGCGTGTTGCGGATTGATCGATAGCGCGTGCTTCACCAGCGCCTCGGGCTGCCCGGCCATGTTGCCCCCCTGGCCGTTGGCGATCGCCTCGGCCTGATAGAGGATCACGTCGGGATTGTCCGGCTCCAGGGCGGCGGCGCGGCCGAAGGCGGCAGCGGCCTCGCGGTAGCGCTCCAGGGCCGAGTAGGAGCGGCCCAGCATCATCCACCCTTCGAGATTGTTGGGTTCGGCGGCGAGCTTCGCCTCCAGCGAGGCGAGCATCTTGTCGACGTCGGGGGCACCGTCAGGGCGGGTGGGGATCACCCCGTCCACCGCCTGCGGCATACCCACCCCGAGGTAGAGCCCCACGGTGAGCAGCGGCACCACCAGCGCCGCGACCACCACCATCCAGCGCCCGCCGCGAGCCGGGGCGGCGACCTCCTCACCGGAAACGTCCTGCAGCAGGTCGCGCTCCAGTTCCTCCTTGGCCTGGGTGAAAAGCTCCTCGCTCAGGCTCCCCTCGGACCGTTCGGCCTCCAGCTCGCGCAGCCGGTCGCGGTGGACCGCCACGTTGAGGGCGCGTTGATCGACCCCGGCGGCGTGGCCACCGCGCAGCAGAGGGAGCAGGACGAGGGCGAGGGCCGCGGCGACCATCGCCGCGGCCAGGGACCAGAAGAGGATCATGAATCGTTGTCCTGAAGCAGCTTTTCGGCGCGCGCGCGCTCCTCGTCGGAGAGCCCCGGTGGGCCCTCCTCCCCGGTCGCGCGGCGACGGATGATCACGGCGAGGGTCAGCCCGGCGACGAAGAGCAGGATCAGCGGGCCGAACCAGAGCAGCCAGGTGGTGGACTTCACCGGCGGGCGGTAGAGGACGAAATCGCCGTAGCGGTCGACCATGTAGTCCACCACCTGCTGGCGGCTGCTGCCGGTGGCCACCATCTCCTTCACCTGGCGGCGCAGGTCCACCGCCAACTCGGCGTTGGAGTCGGCCAGGTTCTGGTTCTGACAGACCAGGCAGCGCAGCTCCTCGATCAGCCCCTGGTACTCGGCCTCCTGCTCGGGCGTGGCGAACGAGTAGGGGTCCACCGCCGCCTGCGCACCGGCGGAGAAGAGCAGTGCGAGGCCGAGCAGCGGGCCGCGGTATCGATTGAACGTCATGGCTGGTCTCACCCCTGTTCCGCCTTCAGCTTGCGCACCCGCGGGATCACGTCATCGCGGGCCATCTCGCGGGAGATGGGGCCGGTATACTTGTGGCGCACCACCCCGTGCTTGTCGATGAGGAAGGTCTCCGGGGTGCCGTAGACCCCCCAGTCGATCCCCGCCCGCCCCTCGGCGTCGAAGCCGTTGGCGACGTAGGGGTCGCCGAGCTGGGCGAGCCAGCGCAGCGCTTCGCCCCGCTCGTCCTTGTAGTTGAGGCCGTAGATCTTCACCTCGTCGGTGGCCGCCAGCTCCACCAGCACCTCGTGCTCGGCGCGGCAGGAGACGCACCAGGTGGCCCACACGTTGAGCAGCACCACTTCACCATCGAAGGCGGCGTTGGACAGCGTCTTGGTCGGCTCCTTCAGCTCCGGCAGGGAGAACTGCGGCGCCGCCTTGCCGATGAACGGCGAGGGCACCTCGCGCACCGTGGGGGCGTTCTTCAGACCGAACCAGAGCACCACCACCAATACCAGGAAGGCGCCCAACGGAATCAGATATCGAGCCATTCGTTAACTCCGCAAATTTTCGTCCGCAAATGAACGCAAATGCACGCAAATAAGAAGAGAAGAGCTTCTTCTATTTCTCTTCATTTGCGTGCATTTGCGTTCATTTGCGGACAACTCTTCTTCTCTTATGCCGCCGCCTGTTTGATCAGGCGGTAGCGGCGGTCGAGGATGGCGACCAGGCCGCCGAGGGCCATCAACACCGCGCCGAGCCAGATCCAGCGCACATAGGGCTTGTAGTAGACGCGCACCGCCCAGTCGCCGTTGGGCAGCGGCTCGCCCAGGGCGACGTAGAGGTCGCGGGTCAGCCCCCAGTCGATGGCCGCCTCGGTCATCGGCATCCGCTGCACGTTGTAGAGCCGCTTCTGCGGGGTCAGGTCGGCCACCTCGTCGTCCCCCTTGAAGATCCGGAACAGCCCCTCGTGGGCGGTGTAGTTGGGGCCGGGGGTCTGGCGCACGCCGACGAACTCGAAGCGGTGGCCGGCCACCTCCACCGACTTGCCGGGGGTGGCCCGCAGGTCCTTCTCCACGCTGAAGGCGGAGGTGACGGTGACCCCGACGATGAAGGCGGCGACCCCGGCGTGGGCCAGCAGCATGCCCCAGAAGCTGGGCGAGAGCCCCTTCAGGCCGTCGACGAGGCTGGCCTTGTTCCTCAGGTGGGCGCGCAGGTCCCGGGCGCCGCCGAGGACGATCCACACCGCCAGCGTGAGCCCCACCGCCACCATGATCGACCAGCGCTCGCCGGCGGCCCAGGCCAGCGCCCCGCCGAGCACCGCGGCCACCGCCAGCGCCACCACCACACCGCGGCCGAGTCGCCCGAGGGTGTCGCGCTTCCAACGCAGCTGCGGGCCGAAACCGAGCAGCAGCAGCAGCGGGATCATCAGCGGCACGAAGACGCTCTCGAAGTAGGGGGGGCCCACCGACAGCTTGCCCAGATCGAGGGCCTGCAGGATCAGCGGGTAGAGGGTGCCGAGGAGCACCGAGGCGGCGGCCACCACCAGCACCACGTTGTTGGCCAGCAGCGCCGCCTCGCGGGAGGCCAGATTGAACTTGCCCCCGCCGGCCATCCGCGGCGCGCGGAAGGCGAACAGCGTCAGCGACACGCCGACCACCACCGCCAGCAGGCCGAGGATGAAGATGCCGCGGGAGGGATCGGCGGCGAAGGCGTGGACCGAAGTGAGCACCCCGGAGCGCACCAGGAAGGTACCGAGCAGCGACAGCGAGAAGGCGAACACCGCCAGCAGCACCGTCCAGTTGCGGAAGGCGCCGCGCTTCTCGGTCACCGCCAGGGAGTGGATCAGCGCGGTGCCCACCAGCCACGGCATGAACGAGGCGTTCTCCACCGGGTCCCAAAACCACCAGCCTCCCCAGCCCAACTCGTAGTAGGCCCACCAGGAGCCCAGCGTGATACCGAGGGTGAGGAAAATCCAGGCGACCACGGTCCAGGGGCGCGACCAGCGCGCCCAGGTGGCGTCCAGCTTGCCGCCGATCATCGCCGCGATGGCGAAGGCGAAGGCCACCGAGAAGCCGACGTAGCCCATGTAAAGGAGCGGCGGGTGGAACACCAGGCCGGGGTCCTGGAGCAGCGGGTTGAGGTCGCGGCCGTCCATCGGCGTCGGGAAGAGCCGCTCGAAGGGGTTGGAGGTGAGGATGATGAAGGCGAGGAAACCGACGCTGACCAGCCCCATCACCGCCAGCACCCGGGCGCTCATCACCGTCGGCAGCGGCCGCGAGAAGGCGGCCACCGCCACGCTCCAGCCGGAGAGCGTGAGCGCCCACAACAGCAACGACCCCTCGTGGCCGCCCCACACCGCGGCGAAGCGGTAGATCGCCGGCAGCTGGGTGTTGGAGTTGCCGGCGACGTAGCGCACCGAGAAGTCGTTGCTCAGAAAGCAGTAGGCGAGGGCGCCGAAGGCGATCGCCAGGAAGAGGAACTGCCCGGCGACGGCGGGGCGCGCCACCGCGGTCCAGTTGGACCAGCCGCGCAGGCTGCCGGCCAGCGGCACCACCCCCTGGACCAGGGCCAGGGCGAGGGCGAGGATCATGGCGAAATGGCCGAGTTCGGGGATCATGGCGTTACTTACCATCCTTCACCTGATGGGGCATCTTGTCGCTGCCGGCAGCCTCTTCCAAGGCGTCCTTCACCTCCGGCGGCATGTAGCTCTCGTCGTGCTTGGCGAGCACCTCCTCGGCGACGAACACGCCGCCGGGCCCGAGCCGCCCCTTGGCGACCATTCCCTGCCCCTCGCCGAACAGATCGGGGAGGATGCCGGTGTAGTGGACGGTGATCTCCTTGCGGGTGTCGGTAACCACGAACGAGGAGGTGAGCCCATCGGCCTCGCGCTTCAGGGTCCCCTTCTCCACCAGCCCGCCTACACGGAACAGCGCGTCCTGCGGGGCCTCGCCGGCGAGCACCTGGGTGGGGGTGAAGAAGTAGGCGATGTTGCTGCGCAGGGCGTTGATGGCGAGGAACGCCGCCAGCCCAACCCCGGCCACCGCCACCGCCACCAGCACCAGCCGCTTCTGCCGCGCCTTCATCGGGAGGCCTCCTCGGCGCGCATGCGGATCAGCCGGCGGATGCGTTCCAGGGTGCCCTTGCGGCCGCGGCGCAGGGCGATCAGCTCGCCGAGCATCAGCACCGCGCAGACCCCGTAGGAGCACCAGACGTAGAAGGCGTAGCCGCCCTGGGAGAGAAATTGGGACATGGAACTCATCGAACCTCGCTTTCGATCGCCTGGCGGACCCATTCCGAATCCTTCTCGCGGGTCAGGATGATGCCGCGCAGCCGCATGAAGCTGGTGGCGAAGGAGTACATCCAGAAACCGAAGGTGAGGGTCAGCATGGCGATCAGGATGTTGCCGTCGATCTTCGACATCGACGAGCGCTGATGGAGTGCCGCGCACTGGTTGGGGTCGGGGCAGTTGATCGACCAGAAGATGATCGGCACGCAGACCAGGCCGACGATCACCAGCAGCGCCGAGGCCTTGTCGGCGCGGCGCACGTCGTCGATCGCGCCGTGCAGGGCCATGTAGCCGACGTAGAGGAAGAGCAGGATCAGCTCGGAGGTGAGCCGCGGGTCCCAGTCCCACCAGGTACCCCAACTGGGGCGGCCCCAGAAGGCGCCGGTCCACAGCGCGACGAAGGTGAAGATGGCGCCGGTGGGGGCGATCGCCGCGATCATCATGTAGGAGAGGCGGGTGTTGAAGACCAGCCCGATGGCGGCCCAGCCGGCCATCACCATGTACAGCCACATCGACATCCACGCCGCCGGCACGTGGATGAAGATGATCCGGTAGTACTCCTTCTGCGGATTGGTGCCGCCGAGCCGGTCGGGGGTCTCGAAGAAGCCCCAGTAGAGACCGACCAGGGTCAGGATCAGCGCCAACCCGCCGAACCAGGGGATGCTCTTCCCCGCCAACGGGTAGAAGGTGGCCGGCGAGGCGTATTTGAACCAGTTGATCTTCATCGTTCCGTCACTCTATCCCGCCGTGTTGTCCGACCCAAACTCATTCAACCGAAATCCGCAACGCCGCCGCGGAGGCCAGCGGCGAAAACACCAGGGCGAGGATCAGAAACGCCCCCAGCAGTGAAAAATAGGGCCCGATGTCGGCCATCTCGACCATGCTCACGCTGACCGCCCCGGAGCCGTAGACGAGCACCGGGATGTAGAGCGGCAGCACCAACAGCGAGAGCAGGATCCCGCCGCCACGCAATCCCAGGGTGAGCGCCGCGCCGATCGCCCCGATCAAGCTGAGGATCGGCGTGCCCACCGCCAGGGAGGCCATCATCACCAGCAGCGTCTGCTCGGGCAGGTGATACTGCAATCCGATCAGTGGTGCGATCAACACCAAAGGCAGTCCGGTTACCAGCCAGTGGGAGAAGACCTTGCCCAGGGCGAGGATCGCCAGGGGCTGGGGGGTGAGCAGCATCTGCTCCAGGGTGCCGTCGCGATAGTCCCCCTCGAACAGCCGCTCCAGGGCGAGCATCGAGGCGAGCAGCGCCGCCACCCACACCACCCCCGGCCCCAGTTGGCGCAGGGTCTCCTTCTCGGTGCCCACCCCCAGGGGAAACAGGCTGACCACGATGACGAAGAAAAACAGCGTGGTCAGCACGTCGGTGCGCCGCCGCAGGGCGAGGGTCAGGTCGCGGCCGACGATGGCCAGGAGGGTCTTGAACATCGTCGCCTAGCGCCCCAAACGCAACCGTTCCACCGTACCCGAGGTGAGCGCCACCTCCTGGTGGGTGGTGATGATCGCCATCCCGCCGCCGGCCACGTGCTCCGCGATCAGCGACTCCAGAAAGGCCACCGCCTTCACGTCCAGCGCGGTGAAGGGCTCGTCGAGCACCCACACCGAGGCGCTGCTCAACATCAGCCGGGCCAGCGCCACCCGCTTCTTCTGTCCCTGGGAGAGCACCTTGGTGGGCAGGTCCTCGAAGCCCGCCAGCCCCATCCGCGAGAGCGCCGCCCACAGCGCCTCCTCCTCCACCGCATCGCCGTCCAGGGTGGCCGAGACCCGCAGGTTCTCGATGCCGGTCAGATCGTTCTTGATCCCGTTGAGGTGCCCGAAGTAGAGCACCTCCTTGCAAAACTCCTCGCGCAGCGAGCGGATGTTGCCTCCCTGCCAGCGCACCTCCCCCTCCTGGGGCTGGAGCAGGCCGCAGAGCACCCGCAGCAGGGTGGTCTTGCCGCTCCCGTTGTGACCCTCCACATGGAGCAGAGTTCCGGCATTGACCGAAAAGGAGAGATCGGAGAAGAGCCGGCGGTCGCCACGCATCACCTCCAACGCCACCGCCTCCAGCGGGGGGGCGTCGAGCGGTGCGGCTTGGGAAGCGGGTTCGGACATGGGGCGGGACGAATCGAAAAATAGCCTGGGATCATACCATGCCGACCGGCGGGGGGCATCGGGTGGGGTCTTCCCCCTCGTTTCCACGCTCCGCGTGGAAACGCCCCTCTTCGACGCTCCGCGTCGTGCCGAACGAAGGCACCGTGCCCCCGATCCGCCTCCCACGAGGACGCAGAGCGTCCAAGGTCCCCGATTACGACGCAGAGCGCTTTAATCGGAAAGCTCGACGCTCGGCGGTGAATTCAACGACGCCGCGGCGAGTTTCGCTTCGCTCGCGGCAATTGTCCCTGCGTTGCTCTACCTCCAGCATCCATGCAGGCGTTCCCACCCTACACCCGCCCATTTCGGCAGACGAGGCTTGCTTTCCCATCGCCCGCCCCCACTTGTACACTACCTTTTTCGAGGGAATTCCCGCAGGGCGAACAAGCAATGACTATCAAAGACCGAACGATCGCGTTCATCGGTGGCGGTAATATGGCGCGCAGCCTGATCGGCGGGCTGGTATCCGCCGGCATGAGCCCCGACCGGATCTGGGTGGCCGATCCCGACGCCGGCCAGTTGGAGATGCTCCGCGGCCAGCAGCCGGTCCACGCCACCCGCGACAACGACGAGGCGGTGCTCGCCGCCGATGTCCTTGTGCTGGCGGTGAAGCCGCAGATGCTGGGCGAGGTGGCAGAGGGAATTCGCGGCGCGGTGCAGTCGGCCAAGCCGCTGGTGATCTCGGTGGCCGCGGGGGTCCGCGAGCCGGACCTCCAACGCTGGCTCGGCGGCGGCGTCGCCCTGGTGCGCACCATGCCCAACACCCCCTCGCTGGTGCAGTGCGGCGCCACCGCGCTGTGTGCCGGTCCCGACGTCACCACCGCCCAGCGGGAGCTGGCGGAAAACGTGATGCGCGCCGTCGGCCTCACCCTGTGGGTAGAAAACGAGGGCCAGATGGACGCGGTCACCGCCGTCTCCGGCTCCGGCCCCGCCTACTTCTTCCTGCTGATGGAGCTGATGGAGGAGGCCGGCCGCAGCCTCGGGCTCACCCAGAAGAGCGCCCGCCTGCTCGCCACCCAGACCGCCTTCGGCGCCGCCAAGATGGCGCTGGAATCCAATGAGGATGCCG
This sequence comes from Endothiovibrio diazotrophicus, assembly GCF_054657215.1. Taxonomy (NCBI): domain Bacteria; kingdom Pseudomonadati; phylum Pseudomonadota; class Gammaproteobacteria; order Chromatiales; family Thioalkalispiraceae; genus Endothiovibrio; species Endothiovibrio diazotrophicus. Next base: position 9,995 of record NZ_BAAHXB010000027.1, on the reverse strand, counting down.
CCACCCTGCGCCGCCGGGTCACCTCCCCCAACGGCACCACCGAGCGGGCGCTGAAGATCATGGAGGAAGGGGGCATGCGCGAGCTGATCCACAAGGCCCTGGAGGGGGCCCGTGACCGGTCGAGGGAACTGGCCGACGAGCTGGGTGGCAAGTAGATGGGCGGCGGCTACCTGGGCAACGCCGGGATCTTCCTGATCAAGACCCTGTTCGGCCTGTTCATCCTGGCGGTGCTGCTGCGCCTGCTGCTGCAATGGGTGCGGGCCGACTTCTACAACCCGCTGGCCCAGTTCGTCGTCAAGGTGACCAATCCGGCCCTGCGCCCGCTGCGCCGCTTTATCCCCGGCTACGCCGGCATCGACTTCGCCGCCCTGGTACTCGCCTTCGCCCTGCAGTGGATCGAACTGATGATCATCGGCGCCATCGGCGGTCGCGCCCTCTCCCTGCCCGGCCTGCTGGTGCTGTCGGTGGCGGAGATCGCCACCATCATGACCTACGTCTTCATCGGCTCGATCCTGGTCCAGGCGATCATCAGCTGGGTCAACCCCACCGGCTACAACCCGGTCACCGCAATCCTCTACCGCCTCAACGAACCGCTGCTGGGCCCGATACGGCGACTGATGCCGCCCATCGGCGGTATCGACCTCTCGCCGCTGGCGGTGCTGATCATCCTCCAACTGGTGCTCCTGGTGATCATCGCCCCCCTCTCCGACGTCGGCTGGATGCTCGCCCTCGGCCGCTGAGCCACCGCCGATCACTCCCCACTCATTTCCCGTTTATTCGCGTTCAGTTGTGAAAAGCATTCCCTGTCGATGAAAGGCTGCCGCCGCGAAGGAGACGACCTGATCCTCACCCTGCGCATCCAGCCCAAGGCGAGCCGCGACGAGGTGTGTGGAGAACACGGTGACGCCGTCAAGATCCGCATCACCGCCCCACCGGTGGACGGCAAGGCCAACGCCCACCTGATCAAGTACCTCGCCAAACTGTTCAGGGTTCCCAAGGGGCAGGTGACGGTGGTCAGCGGCGACACCGGCCGCGACAAGGTGGTTCGCATCCACGCCCCACGGGAGCTGCCGGATTGGGCTGTCTCGGACCGGTAGTCCGACACTTCATCCGAAAATACTGAAAGAATTTTCCTAAAAACTCCTACACACCCGGAGATTCACAAAAACTGTCGGCGAGGTATACTCGCCCCATGACCTCGATCACCATCGATACCCTCAAATTCGCCCGCCGGCTGCGCGACGCCGGGGTCTCCGAGCGCCAGGCCGAAGCGGAGGCGTGCGCCCTCGCGGAGCTTTTCGCGGAGCAGCGGGACGACTTGGTGACCCGGGAGAGCCTGCGCGCCGAACTGGAACCCGTGCGCACCGACCTCCACCCGATCAAATGGATCCTCGCCCTGATGGTCCTGGTTAACGTCGTTCCCGCCCTGAAGGCCCTCTTCGGCTGACCGCCCTCCCGCGTCGCCGATCCCGCGCGCTTATTGCCCTCCCCTCCCCCACTCATTAGACTCTGCTCTCTTTTCACTCCCGCACGCCGCACCGCCCATGCCCGAGACGATTCCGGCCGATTCGGTCGGCCTGGTGACCCCCAAGCGCATACAGTTTGACGAACCGCTCGATCTCGATTGCGGTCGACGGCTTGCGGGCTATGAACTGATCTATGAGACCTACGGCACGCTCAACGCCGCGCGCACCAATGCGGTGCTGATCTGCCACGCGCTCTCCGGCGACCATCACGCCGCCGGCTACCACTCGATGGAGGAGCGCAAAGCCGGCTGGTGGGAGTCCGCCATCGGCCCGGGAAAGCCGATCGACACCGACCGTTTCTTCGTCGTCAGCCTGAACAACCTGGGCGGCTGCAAGGGGAGCACCGGCCCCAACACCATCAATCCGGACACCGGCAGGGCATGGGGCCCCGACTTCCCCATCGTCACCGTGCGCGACTGGGTGAAGAGCCACGCCCGGCTCGCCGACGCCCTGGGGATCGAGCGGTTCGCCGCGGTGATCGGCGGCTCGCTCGGCGGCATGCAGGTGTTGCAGTGGGCGATCGACTACCCGGAGCGGCTGCGCCACGCGGTGGTGATCGCCGCAGCCCCCAACCTGAGCGCCCAGAACATCGGCTTCAACGAGGTGGTGCGCCAGGCACTGCGCTCCGACCCCGGCTTCCACGACGGCCGCTACTACGAGCACCAGGATGCCCCCGCCCAGGGGATGAAGATCGCCCGCATGCTCGGCCACATCACCTACCTCTCCGACGACGCGATGCGCAAGAAATTCGGCCGCGAGCTGCGCGAGGGGAAGATCAACTTCGGCTTCGACGTGGAGTTCCAGGTGGAGAGCTACCTGCGCTACCAGGGGGAATCCTTCGTCGATCGCTTCGACGCCAACACCTACCTGCTGATGACCAAGGCCCTCGACTATTTCGATCCGGCCAGCGACTTCGGCGGCGACCTCTCCAAGGCCTTCGCCGAGGTGGACGCCAAGTTCCTGGTGATCTCCTTCACCAGCGACTGGCGTTTCGCCCCGGAACGCTCGCGGGAGATCGTCCGCGCACTGCTCGATGCCGACCGTGCCGTCTGCTATGCCGAGATCGAGGCCCACCAGGGCCACGACGCCTTCCTCATCCCGATCCCCCACTACATGGACACCCTGGGCACCTACCTCGACCGGGTCGCCGGCGAGATCGACGCCGGGGAGGCGGCCGCATGACCCCGCTGCGTCCCGACCTGGAGCTGATCAGCGAGTGGATCGAGCCGGGCAGCCGAGTGCTCGACCTGGGGTGCGGCGACGGCACCCTGCTCAAACACCTGGCGGAACACCGCGGGGTGAGCGGCTACGGCCTGGAGATCGAACCGGAGAACATCGTCCGCTGCATCCGCAACGGCGTCGACGTGATCCAATCGGACCTCGACGAGGGGCTCTCCGACTATTTCGACGACGACTCCTTCGACTACGTGGTAATGACCCAGACCCTGCAGGCGGTCCACTATCCCGCCTGGATGCTCAAGGAGATGCTGAGGGTGGGTCGCGAGGGGATCGTCACCTTCCCCAACTTCGGCCACTGGCGCTCGCGCATGCAGATCGCCCTGGGCGGGCACATGCCCAAGCACGCGAGCATCCCCTACGAGTGGTACGACACCCCCAACATCCACTTCTGCACCTTCCAGGACTTCGAGGAGCTCTGCCGCCACGAGGAGATCCGCATCCTCGACCGCTGCGTCGCCGACTACCTTCACCGCAGCAGCCTGGGGATGAAGCTGCTCCCCAACCTGCTCGGCGAGATGGCCATCTATCGTTTCACGAAAGGTTGAGGCTGCTCACCATGCGGCGTCCGCGCCTAATCGGCCACCCGTAAAAGAATGATTAGATTTCGGTAACATTCCTTTAACACAACCCCTTGACGTTTAGGGAATAGAGTTGGAGACTAAGCCGTGGCGGATACGGATTTCTACTTAGCCATCTAACAACAATCGCCATCGAACGAGGAAGCGGGCTCCGGCGACCTCCCGCTTCCGCGCCAGCGGCTACAACACGAGCGTCCCGTCGTGATCGACCCTGCTTCCCGACACGTTCCGTTCCCGACCGTCACCCACCTCCGCGGCGTTCCGCACGTCCTCAACCGGCTGAAAAGGCTGTGGGGAACCCTCGGGTTTCTCGAATATGTTCAGGAACTGACGGTCGTCGAACGGGATCGCGACGGACGTGCGGGCTTCCCACCGGCGGTTGTCGCGGAAATCCAGCGCATCCGCGATGTGATGATCGAGAACCTCGGCGACATGGGCCTGAATGCCGCTGAGCTCGATCGTGCCTATGCGATGCCTGGCGTCGCCCCTCCTCCAGCTCCGACGGCCGCCCCGACGCCGGCACCGGCTCCCGAGGAGGGAACCATCGAATTCGATTGGCCGGAAGACGTCGCGACTCCGCAAAAAAGCGTGACCCCGTCCCTGAAAACCGTGCCACCGAAGGCGGCACCACCCGCCTACCGGCCCCCACGACTAAAGATCGATGGAGAGCTTGCAGCCACCCCCGTCAGTACCACGGCGGAACTGATCAGGCTCACCAGCAGCCGAAGCGAGCCGAGCAAGCGCCGCATCGGTGAGATGCTCGTGGACGAGGGCATCATCAACTCCCGTCAACTCGACAAGGCGCTGGAACGCAAGGCCAAGGAGCGCAACAAGCGGCTGGGGGAGATCTTCGTCCAGATGGGCGTGGCGACCGAGGAAGAGATCACCATCGCCGTGGCCCGCAAGCTGGCTATACCGTTCATCACCCTGAAGGAAATGCAGGCCAACCGGGAAGCGCTCGCCCTGATCCCCCAAGAGATCGCCGAACAACAGCAGGTGCTCCCGCTGGCATTGCACGAAGGCGTTCTGATTGTCGCGGTAGCCGGCCTGCGTCACACCAGCATCGTCAACGACTTGCGCTTCGTCGTCCGGCGCCCGATCAAGGTCGTCCTGATCGCCGGCAACGAACTGAAGTCGGCCATCGCGGCCCACTACCAACTACCGGAAGGCGCCGCCGACGTCGAGGTGTTGGAATTCGATACCTCCGAATTCGATAGCGGCCCGACGGAGGACTCCCGGAGCGGCAACCACCACCCCAGCGACGCGGACCTGGCGCAGCAGACGCCCGTTGTGCGCCTCGTCGACAAGATCTTCCACGGGGCCATTCGTTCACGCGCCTCGGACATCCACATCCGTCCGGAGGAAAACACCTTCGAAGTGATCTACCGCATCGACGGCGCCCTGATCCACCAGTCCAGCGCGCCGAAAAGCGCACTCCGCGCCTTGGCCAGCCGCATCAAGGTGCTCGGGAAGATGGACATCGCCGAGCGGCGCCTGCCGCAAGACGGGCGGATTCGCATCTCACTGGACCAAATGACGGTCGACCTGCGCGTTTCGATCATGCCGAGCATCAAGGGCGAAAGCATCGTCGTCCGCATCGTGGACCAGAATGCCGGTATCCGCCCCATCTCCAGCCTCGGCTTCAGCGACGATGAGTTGGAAAGCTTCAACCATCTGATCCATTCGAGCCAAGGCATGCTACTGGTCACCGGTCCGACCGGATCGGGGAAATCGAGCACCCTTTATGCCTCGCTTGCCGAAATCGCGAAACGGGAACCCAACATCATCACCGTCGAGGACCCGGTGGAACAGAACGTCCCGGGCATCACGCAGATTCAGATCAACACCGTTCCCGGCTACGACGCCGCCCGCGCGCTGCGCAACATTTTGCGCCACGACCCCGACGTCATCATGATTGGGGAGGTGCGCGACCAGGAGACGCTGCGCCTCGCGGCGGAGAGCTCCCTGACCGGACACCTCGTTCTCAGCACCCTGCACACCAACGATGCCGTGGGCACCATTTCCCGTCTGGTCGATATGGGAACGCCCCCTTACCTGATCGCGTCAGCGCTGATCGGCGTCCTGTCACAGCGCCTGGTCCGGCTCAACTGCCCCCACTGCCTCGAACCGGAGGAGATCTCCCCCGCCATCCGCCGCAGCCTGAAGGTGGGCGACGATGAAGTGTTCCAGCGGGGCCGCGGCTGCAAGTATTGCAACCAGCTCGGTTTCAAAGGACGTCACGGCGTATACGAACTGTTGACCGTCGATCCGAAGCTGCGCGACCTGATCAGCCGCAAGGCTTCTGCGGAGCAGCTGCGTCAGGCGGCCCTGCTCAGCGGCATGCGTCCGCTGACGGAAAATGCGCTGCGCTTGGCCCGGGAAGGGCGCATTCCCCTCGCGGAAGTCTACCGGGTGCGCCTGGAATAACGCGACCCCATCAACCAGGGAATTTTGGAGGCCTCATTGTCCACCGATGACGAAGCCCATATCGCGGAACCGCCAACCCCGCTTGGCGGCGGCATTCCGGCCGATCCGGCGTTTTTCACGCCCACCACGGAACTGAACCTGCGCCTCCCCTCGCCCGAATGGAGAACCCGTTACGTCGAGAACTTCGCTCACAGGATCAGCCGCCGCCCCGAGGACCTGATCATCCACACCCTGCGCATCGAACTGCTACTAAGCACCGGGAAGGCTTCCGACGTATTGGCCTCCGACGCGCTGTTCGATGCCCTGGTGGATCTCTTCATCGTTTTGGGCGAGCGCGGCCTCGCCCTGCGGCGACGGCTGCTGGCCCGCGCCGCGCTTCAGCTGCCACTGATCCGCTACCGCCAGCTCTCTCAAGCCCTCACCAATCCGCAGGCGATTCTTCGGGCGGTGCCCGGCTCGCAAAGCCGTCTCTGGTACCCGCCGCCGGGCCCGCCCCTGGTGGAGGTCGTGTTTGAGCGCGCCACCACCGAAAGCCGCCCGGCCTTGCCGGATCCCTAATGGAGGGGAACCGGCCATCCTCCCGCGGAATCGATCCCTCCACCCCGAGCCGATGGAACAGCGAACGAAACGATGACCAATTATCTGCTGAACGAGGAACTCTTCGTGGCACCGACCCCCGCCGGCGCCTACTACTCCATCTCCAGTCCTGACCCGGAGCCGGCGCGGCTCCTGCTGTTCGCGCTCATGTCGCACGAGCGGACCCAGCAGACGACGCGCGACCGCCTGCTGGAGTGGACACGGCTGGACTACGTCGACGCCGCGGTCGCCGTCCTGGGACACGCCCAGTCAAACGGCTGGGTCAAAGCCGAACAAGCCTCCCGCCCGATCCCTCCGGGGAGCATCGAGTCGAACATCCCCCAGATGCTCAAGCAGCTCTCGTCGAAGGGCAAGGCGATCCTCGCCGACCAGCACGGCTTTTATCTGGCCGCCACCGGCTTCGAGCACGACGACGCAGAAACCCTTTCCGCCCTCAGCGCCGACGTCGCCTCGCTGCACGACCGCCACGCCGCGACCCTGCGAGACACCCAAGGAATCCTGTCCGCGGCCTGGTCGGTGGTCGACGCCGCGGGAAACAGCACGATCGGCTTCTGGCCCCTGTTTATCGGACAGGAACGTTTCTCGCTGATCATCGAAGGCATACCGAGCCTCAACCTGCCGATCTTTTCCGATCTCATCTGGATTCTCAGCAACCGCTACCTATAGCATCGTGAAAAGCCACGCGCCCCCCATACCAACACCGAAGGACCCCCCCATGCGTGAACAAGACCTGATGTCCATACTGCATGACCTCAACGCGACGTCCGCCGACATCGAGGCCTCCGCCATCATCTCGGCGGACGGTCTATCCATCGCCAGCGCACTGCCCAACGGCATGGACGAAGACCGGATCGGCGCGATGAATGCCGCGATGCTGACGCTCGGCGACCGCAGCGCCAAGGAGCTGGGGCGCGGAGAACTCGACCAGGTCATGGTCCGAGGTCGCGCCGGCTACATCCTGATGACCCACGCCGGCCCCGACGCGGTCCTGTCGATCGTCGCCGGTGCCTCGGCCAAGCTGGGGTTGATCTTCCTGGACGCGAAACGGGCGGCGGCGGCGATCGCCAAGGCACTCTAGTCCGGAGAATCAGTTCATGAAAGACATCGAACCGGCCGACGTGGAAGGTGACTTCAGGCAGCACGAACTCACCTTCCACGATGGATCGACGCGAAAGGTGTGCGTCGTCGACGAAGAGCTACCCTTTCCGGAGGGCTACCTGATCGTCTCGCGCACCGACACGCGAGGCATCATCACCCACGCGAACAAGTCTTTCGTCGCCATGTCCGGCTACACCATGGAGGAGTTGATCGGCGAGCCGCACCACATCCTGCGCCACCCGGACATGCCCAAGGCGGGGTTTCAATCGCTGTGGGAGACCATTGAAAGCGGGAAGAAGTGGCACGGATACGTAAAGAATCTGCGCAAGGACGGGCGTTTCTACTGGGTCTATGCCACCGTGGTGCCCAATGTTCGCCACGGCAAGGTGGTCGGCTACACCTCGGTAAGGCGCCGACCATCGCGCAAAAAGGTCGCCGAAGCGGAAGCGCTCTATCGGACCTTGATGCCCTAACCGTCCCTGGAATCCCGGAAAAAGGCGGCCCCGATGCCACAACTGTTCTCCGTCAGCCCCGACTTCAACACCAAGTTCCTTCCCGGCTGGTACATCCTCAACACCTGGCTCCAGCGGACGCTGGACATGGCGATCCACTTTGAGCTGTTCGATGACTTCGAAGCCCAACACAAAGCGATCGTCGAAGGCCGCCTGGGGATGCTCTACGTAAACCCCTACGACGCCACCACGCTGGTGCGTGAGCATGGGTTCATTCCCGTCGTCCGCCCCTCGCGCAAAGTCGATGAAGGGATCATCGCGACCCGGGCCGACAGCCCCGTGCAGAAAGTGGAGGACCTCGCCCCCGGGTGCAGGATCGCCACCACCAAGGACCCGGACGTCCACATGATCTGCATGATCATGTTGGAGCCCGCCGACCTGGGACCCGACAACGTGGAATTCCACCATCGGGACAACTACATCATCGTCGCCAAAGAGCTGCTGAGCGGAGACGCGGATATCGGTTTTTTCCTCGCCGACACCTATAATGACCTCTCGGCGCTCCTCCGCAAGCAGCTGCGCGTCGTGATCCACAGCCACATCCACATGGTCCACCATCTCTTCGTCATCCACCCGCAGATGCGCGACCGGCTTCCCGCGCTCCAGCGGGCGATGACCGAAATGGGAAACACCCCGAAGGGACAGACCATTCTCCAGGAACTGAATATCGAGAAATGGGAGCGGGTTGGTCAGGAGGAGGTGGAGTTCATGATCGATCTGATGGACACTCTCGAGCCCTGAAGGGCGACCGGCCTCCGAGACTCGTTCCGAGATCGGAATCCGAAGCGAAACGGGTGGCGATGAACATACAATGGCGAAAATTGGGGACGACATGGAAAAAGGATTTTCCTGCCGGGCAACGGGCCGTTACCACCGGGATTCTCTCCTTCTGGCTACCGGCGGCAGGCGCGGCCGACGTCGCGACACCCTATCCGGCGACGACCGCGGGCATTCACGTCGTCGTCCTCGGGGGCTTGGTCGCGGCCATCGGCATCGCCCTCCTGATCGCCCGTGTCCTTGCGGCGAAGGCGTATGCTCCCCCCGCGCGGCCAGACGCCGCGCCGAATACACCTGAACCACCCCGCCCACCTCAAGAGGAGCTCGCCGCCCCCCCTCCCTCGCCACCGCCGCCACCAGCGACGACTTCGGCCCCACCTCCCGCGCCGGCCGAGCCACTGCGCCGCGCGCCGGCGACGGTGTCCGCCAACCGTTCGGTGAAGCCGATCCAGCGTGACGACAGCGCCACCAAGATCGATCTCGCGTTCGCCTACTGCGAAATGGGAGACACCCGGCGCGCCCAGACATTGGTTGAAGACGTTCTGCACAACGGGAACGAGAAACAGTGCCAACTGGTGACGCTGCTGCGCTCACGGATCGAAAAAGGGGCCATCCAGCCGCGCCTCGGAACATCGATCCTGCGCAATATCGAGCACCGAAACTTCCCCGCGCTAGCGGGGACTCGGGATGATTGATCCACACCGTGCCGCATCGATGTATCTCCGCCTGACTTTCTGCGCCCCCATACACATTTTTTCCATTTGCCTGCGTTAGGTTGTAGCCGTGTCTCCAACGCGGCGGGTAAATACAATGTTCGAGCGGTGCCTGTATTTCAACTTGAATGCGCTCGCCCGACGGGTGAACCGGGTGTGGGAAGAGGCGTTCCGCGACCACGGACTCTCCCCGGCCCAGGGCTACCTGCTGCGCGCGGTACTGGAACAGCCGGGGATCAGCCACAAGGGATTGGCCGAACAGCTGGCGCTGGAGAAATCCACGGTGACCCGGTTGGTCAACGCCCTGGAGCGCCACGGACTGGTGAGCCGCGAGCCGGGGGACGGCCGGGAGATCGGAATCACCCCGACCGACACCGCCCGCGAGCTGGACGAGGAGCTGGACGCAAGGATCAAACAGCTCAACAAGACGCTGCGCAAGCGGCTGGGAAAGCGGGAGACACGGGAGCTGGTGAAGCAGCTGCGTGCGCTGGCCGAGCAGTTCGACGCGAAGTCCTGACCCCCCCTGGG
>NZ_BAAHXB010000026.1:0-53382 GCF_054657215.1 Endothiovibrio diazotrophicus | reverse complement strand
CGTAACCAGAAGATTCGGGGGGCGACGGATTGACGCCGACGCGGGTTTGCGCGCCCCTCATCCTCGTTTCCACGCTTTGCGTGGAAATGCCCCTCTTCGACGCTCTGCGTCGTGTGAAACAGTGGCACCGGGGCCTTTTTTCCGTTACTTCGTGCAAGGACGCAGAGCGTCCAAGGTGGCCGGTTACGACGCAGAGCGTCGTAACCAGAAGATTCGGGGGGCGACGGATTGATGCCGACGCGGGTTTGCGCGCCCCTCTTCCTGTCACCTGTTTCAAAGAAGCCCGGCTTCTCTGAAGTAGCGGGTCGCCCCCTCGTGAAGCGGCGCGCTGAGGCCGTCCTTCACCATCTCCGCCTTCTTCAGGTGGTTGAAGGCGGGGTGGAGGCGGCGGAAACGGTCGAAGTGGTCGAACACCGCCTTGACCACCTGGTAGACCGCCTCGGCGGAGGTGCGGGTGGAGCCGACCAGGGTGGCGCCGACGCCGAAGGTGGGGACGTCGGCGTCGTTGCCACGGTACATGCCGCCGGGGATCACCGCCTTGCGGTAGTAGGCGTTGTCGGCCACCAGTTGGTCGATGGCCGCCCCCTCCACCGGTACCAGCACCGCGTCACAGGCGGTGGTCGCCTCCTTGATCGAGCCGGAGGGGTGGCCGACGGTGAAGACGATGGCGTCGATCTTGTTGTCGCAGAGCGCCTTCGACTGCTCGGCCGATTTCAGTTCGGAGGCGAGGGTGAAGTCGGATTTCTGCCAGCCCAGCGCCTGCATCACCACCTCCATGGTGGCGCGCTGGCCGGAACCGGGGTTGCCGATGTTGACCCGCTTGCCCTTCAGGTCGGCGAAGGTGTGGATGCCGGAATCGGCGCGGGCGACCACGGTGAACGGTTCGGCGTGGAGCGAGAACAGCGCGCGCAGCTCCGGGTTGGGCCCCTGTTCGGCGAAGCGGTCGGTGCCGTGGTAGGCGTGGTACTGCCAGTCGGACTGGGCGACGCCGAGGTCGAGCTCGCCGCTGCGGATGGTGTTGAGGTTGTAGATCGAGCCGCCGGTGGACTCCACCGAGCAGTGGATGTGGTGCTTGTCCTGGTCCTTGTTGACCAGCCGGCAGATGGCGCCGCCGGCGGGGTAGTAGACACCGGTCACGCCGCCGGTGCCGATGGTGATGAAGGTGGTCTCCTCGGCCTGGGCGCCGAGGCCGAAAGTGAGGCCGGCGAGCAGCGCGGCGCCGAGCAGGGTGCGGCGTTTCAACATGGTCGGGGGTCTCTCTCTATGAAATGATCAACCGCAGATTAACGCAGATCGGCGCAGATTAGATGGGAAAAATCTGCGCCAATCTGCGCCAATCTGCGTTAATCTGCGGTTCGTCTGTATCGGTGCTGAATCGCTGTGTGTCGGTGCGGTGGCGTCGAGCTACTTCTTCGATTTCTTCGACTTCTTGTCCTTCTTGCCCCCTTCGGCGGCGGCCTCCGCCTCGCCCTTGACGCCGTTGAGCTTCTCCTCGAGCAGCACCAGTTCGGGCTCCTTGACCGTGCCACGCACCTTGTGCAGCGCCTTGTCGAGGCGGTCGCAGACGGTCTGCAGGGCCTGGATACGGGCGAACTTCTTGTCGTTGCCGGCGATGATCGTCCATGGCGAGTAGGTGGTGGAGGTGTGGGCGACCATGTCGTTGACCGCGGCCACGTAGTCGTCCCACTTTTCGCGGTTGCGCCAGTCCTCGTCGGTGATCTTGTGCTGCTTGTAGGCGACCTGCTCGCGCTCCTTGAAGCGGCGCAGCTGCTCGTCCTTGTCGATGTGCAGCCAGAACTTGATCAGCACCACGCCGTGTTCGGTCAGCTGCTCCTCGAACTCGTTGATCTCCAGGTAGGCGCGGCTCCACTCGTGTTCCTTGGCGAAGCCCTCGACCCGCTCGACCAGTACCCGGCCGTACCAGGAGCGGTCGTAGATGGTCACCTTGCCGCGGCGCGGGATGTGACGCCAGAAACGCCAGAGGTAGTGGTGGGCGCGCTCCTCGTCGGTGGGGGCGGCGATCGGGATCACCTGGTAGTGGCGGGCGTCCATGGCGGCGGTCATGCGGCGGATGTTGCCGCCCTTGCCGCCGGCGTCCGAGCCCTCGTAGACCACCACGGTGGAGATGCGGTTGTCGTAGGCCTCCTGGGCGAGGCGGTGGAGCTTGGCCTGGTAGTAGGTGAGCTTCTTCTTGTAGGTCTCGTCGTCGAGGTGCTGGGTGAGATCGACGTGGTCGAGGATGGTGACGTTGGCGGTGGGCACCTCGGGGCGGCGCATCATCGGCGCCTGCCGCGGTTCGCCTTGGCGGTGCGCTTCGAGGCGGCGGTTGAGCGCCTCCAGCAGCGTCATGCCGACGGTGAGGTCGCGGTAGCGGGTGTCCTCGGATTCGACCAGCACCCACGGGGCGACGCCGGTGTCGGAGAAGCGGATCGCCCGTTCGGAGACCTCGATGATGCGGTCGTAGTGGTCGAGGTTCTCCTTCGCCTCCTTGGAGACGCGCCAGGAGTGGAAGGGGTTCTTGCTCAGTTTCTTCAGCCGCTTGCGCTGCCCGTCCTTGGAGAGATGGAGCCAGAACTTGAGGATCACCGCGCCGTCGTCGACCAGCATCTTCTCGAAGAATTGGATGCGCTTGAGCTGGTGATCGAAGCGGGAGAGTTCGGTCTCGCCGGCGATGTGCTGGCGGATCGGCTCGAGGTACCAGCCGCCGAACATGATGCCGATCTTGCCGCGGCCGGGGAGCGCGCGCCAGAAGCGCCAGTAGCGGGGCCGCTCGCGCTCCTCGTCGGAGGGGTTGCCGAAGGCGGAGGCCTCCAGCCAGCGGGGATCGAGCCATTCGTGAAGCAGGTTGATCACCTCGCCGCGGCCGGCGCCGTCGACGCCGCCGATGATGATGATCACCGGGGTATTGGTCTCCTGCAGCGCCAACTGCGCCTGGAGCAACTGGGCACGCAGTTCCGGCACCTGCTTCTTGTATTCGTCTTTCGGGACCGACCGCCCCAACTCCGCCGCCTCAAACATCGCGTTCCTCCTCGGGAATCGCTATCGCGCTTCCCGTATTTATTATGGGAATGAGTTGTCCAATCCCCGATTAGAACAGAAATCGGAAGCCATGTGGCGAATTCTATGATGTCGTTTCGTCCAATAGCGGGAGCATTTTCACCCCAATACCTGATTCTTTTGTGAGCGTGCGCCAATGGGGCGCGCAACGCGCGCCCCATTGGCGCACGCTCACAAAAGAATCAGGGTGCCGAGGCCCAGGAAGGCCATGAAGCCGACCACGTCGGTGACTGTGGTCAGTACCACCGAGCCGGCCAGCGCCGGGTCGATGCCGACGCGGCGCAGGAACAGCGGGATGCCCACGCCGGCCAATGCCGCGGCCAACTGGTTGATGATCATCGCGCAGGCGATGACCAGCCCGATGTCGGGGTCCTTGAACCACCACCAGGCGACCAGTCCCACCGCCGCCGCCCAGATCAGCCCGTTGAGCAGCCCCACCAGCAGCTCCTTGGCGACCAGCCAGCGGGTGTTGCCGCCGCCCACCTGGCCCAGCGCCAGGCCGCGGATCACCAGGGTCAGGGTCTGGCTGCCGGCGATGCCGCCCATGCTGGCGACGATCGGCATCAGCACGGCGAGCGCCACCACCTTCTCCAGGGTCACCTCGAACAGGCCGATCACCCACGAGGCGAGAAAGGCGGTGCACAGGTTGATGCCGAGCCACACCGCGCGGCGCTGGGTGCTCGGTACCACCGGGGCGAAGAGGTCCTCGTCCTCGTCGAGACCGGCCATGCCGAGCAGCGAGTGTTCGCCTTCGTCGCGGATGACGTCGACCACGTCGTCGATGGTGATACGACCGAGCAGATGGCCCTCGTTGTCCACCACCGGGGCGGAGACCAGGTCGCGGTGCTCGAACAGCGCCGCGACGTCGTTGTCCTCGGTGGCGGCGTTGATCCCCTCCAGGCTACGGTCCATCACCTCGCCGACGGTGAGGTTGGGGTTCTGGGTGAGCAGCACGGTGAGCGGCAGCAGACCGATGTAGACGTCGAAGCGGTTGACCACGATCAGGCTATCGGTGAGCGCCGGCAGCTCGCCGCGCATGCGTAGGTAGCGCAGCACCACATCGAGCGGCACGTCGGGCCGCACGGTGATGGTGTCGGTGTTCATCAGGCCGCCGGCGCTGTCCTCGGGGTAGGAGAGCACCGCCTCCAGGCGCCGCCGGTTCTGGCTGTCCATGGAGCGCAGGACCTCTTGGGTCACCGCGTCCGGCAGGTCCTGGAGGAGGTCGGCCAGGTCGTCGGTGTCGAGGCCCTCGGTGGCCGCCACCAGCTCCTCGTCGTCCATGTGGCGGATCAGCGCGGCGCGCACCTCGTCGCTGACCAGCACCAGGATCTCGCCGTCCATCTCCGGGTCCACCAGCTCCCACACCAGCTCGCGCTGGGCGGGCGGCAGTGCCTCCAGCAGGTGGGCGGTCTCGGCGGGGTGGAGTTCGTTGAGCAGCCGCCGCACGCGCAGCAGCGTGCCGCTCTCCAGGGCTTCGGTGAAGCGCCGCAGGCGACCCTGGAAATCGTTGTTGTCAGCGGCTGGGGACATCGGTAGGGCTCAACGGGCGGGACGGACGACGGGGCCGCCTATTGTAGTCCGTCGAGTGCCGTCGACAAATGGCGGAGATAGGCACTCGCCCCCGACATGGAGAATCAACCTCGGATTGACGCGGATCTTCGCAGATGAATGTTCAGTCCAATCTGCGTCAATCTGCGGCTCCTAGAGGGGGAGCGGTTGCTGGCGCAGAAGGATTTTCGTCGCGGTTTCGTCGGCGTGTATAGTCTCTTCATCATTTACCACAGGGGGAGATGCCCACATGCGTTGCCACGAGGTCGACTACGAAATCCTGGGTTCGGAGATGCAGTTGGTGGAGGTGGAGCTGGATCCGGGCGAGACGGTGATCGCCGAGGCGGGGGCGATGACCTACATGGAGGAGGGGATCGACTTCGAGGCCCGCATGGGCGACGGTTCCGAGGCCGATCAGGGACTGATGGGCAAGCTCTTCTCTGCCGGCAAGCGGGTCTTCACCGGCGAGTCGATTTTCACCACCCACTTCACCAACCGCGGCCGCAGCAAGCGCCGGGTTGCCTTCGCCGCGCCCTATCCCGGCAACATCGTCCCGCTGGACATGGGCAAACTGGGCGAGCGGGTCACCTGTCAGAAGGATGCCTTCCTCTGTGCCGCCCTCGGCACGCGGATCGACATCACCTTCAACCGCCGACTCGGCAGCGGTCTGTTCGGCGGTGAGGGATTCATCCTGCAGACCCTGGAGGGGGACGGCATGGCCTTCATCCAGGCCGGCGGGACGATCGTCGAGAAGCGGTTGGATGGGGAGACGCTGCGGGTCGACACCGGCTGCCTGGTGGGTTTCACCGGCGGCATCGACTACGACATCGAGCGGGCCGGCAACCTCAAGTCGATGGTCTTCGGCGGCGAGGGGCTGTTCCTGGCGACGCTGCGCGGCCACGGTACGGTGTGGCTGCAGAGCCTGCCCTTCTCACGGATGGCCGACCGCATCCTCGCCAATGCCCCCTCCGCCGGTGGCAGCGCCCAGGGGGAGGGCTCGGTACTCGGCGGCATCGGCCGCTTGCTGGACGGGGACTGATCGAGCGACGCCTTTCATACCCCTATGCACCCTATGTTTCCCAAGGGGGAGATAACACGAAGATCGTGATGGCTCAGGTCTTGGCGGCTGGGGAGTGGCGGTGAGGGTGGTGAGATGGTTGCCTTCGTTCCGCTTCATGCCCTTCATGATTGAGCGGGCCTTGGGTTGGCCTTCATACCCGATGGCGGTTGGGGGCGCTGGTGACGTACCAGCGGCGGTGCATGCGCACCGGCAGCGGATCGGGGCGGCGCTGGAGGCGGCGCGGGGGGCGGAGGGTGGCGAGGCGGCGCAGCACGGTGGTGGCGGCGCCGGTGACGGTGAGGATGGCGAGGATCAGGCCGGTCATGGCGGTTCTCCCTGGGGTTTGGTGTTCAGTGGATGTCAGTTGAAGGGGAGCCGGAGCTGGCTCTCCCGGTCTCCGGCGTGACCGCCGCGACGTTTGAGGAGCCGGACGCCGACGCCTTGCGGACGCGGCCGCAGGGAGAGCCGCAGGGCCGCCGGGGAGGGGCGGTCGTGGCGTTCGGCAGGGCGGAACAGCACGCCCCAGCAGCCGCGGGCCTCGGCGGCCAGTTGGAGGCGGCGCAGGGCACGGTCGTCGGCCTTGCCGGGCCAGGCGAGGACCGCGCCGCAGGTGCCGGAGCGCAACGCCTGTTCGGTGGCCCAGAGGGCATCGGCCTGGCTGCGCGGATGGACCAGCAGGACCTTGGCGAGATCGACTTCGTGGGCGGCCAGGGCTGGGGCGTAGGGGATGTGGGGGGGGGCGATCCAGGCGATCCAGCGCCCCTCCTGGCTCAATCGGGCGAGGGCCGGCATCAGCAGGCCCAGTTCGCCGACCCCTTCTTCGTCGTAGTGGAGTTCGGTGAGGGCCCCTTGGGGCCAGCCGCCGCCGAGCCGTTCGTCCAGTTCGTCGAAGCCGCTGGCGAGGGGATGACGCTCCTCTCCGGGGGTGCCGGCGCGCCAGATGTCGCCGCGCTCGGCAAGCAGGCTCTCCAGTGATTCGTTCATAGCGGGTTGCCGTTGCGGATGACGCCGACACCGAGCCCCTCGATGGTCAGTTCGTCGCGGCTGAGGTCCAGTTCGATCGGGGAGAAGTCGGGGTTCTCGGCGATCAGCCGCACCTTGTTGCCCCGCTTTTCGAAGCGCTTCACCGTCACCTCGTCCTCGATGCGGGCGACGACGATCTGGCCGTTGCGCGCTTCGCGGGTCTGGTGGACCGCCAGCAGGTCGCCGTCGAGGATCCCCACATCCTTCATGCTTAGGCCCCGCACCCGCAGCAGGTAGTCGGCGCGGGGCTGGAACAGGTGGGGGTCGAGCTGGAAGTGCGCCTCCACATGCTCGGTGGCGAGGATCGGGCTGCCGGCGGCGACCCGGCCGACCAGGGGGAGCCCCGGATCCAGCTCTTCGGTCAGGCGAATGCCGCGGGCGTTGCCGGGGGTGAGTTCGATCGCCCCCTTGCGGGCCAGGGCGCGCAGGTGCTGCTCGGCGGCGTTGGGGGAGCGGAAGCCGAAGTAGAGGGCGATCTCGGCACGGGTGGGGGGGGCGTTGTTCTCCTCCACGTGGCGGCGGATCATGTCGAGGATCTGTTGCTGGCGGGCGGTGAGATTTTCCATGGTGGGTTGTCCATGTCTTTCTGTACAGTGATTGGGAGTATATACAGTCTGAAGGAAATGGCAAGGGGTAGGTCACACGGAGGAAGTCGTCATCTAATGATTCGGATGAACCGGTCGCGCTGCGTTCAGTCCGAAAGGCAAATAAGCGGTGGGGCCCTGGCCGGGCTTCTCAGGCCGCCGCCAGCATTTTCAGGGCCGCGATGAGCACCTCTTTGCGGATCGGCTTGGTCAGGTGGAGATCGCAGCCCGCCGCCAGGCTGCGCTGTTCGTCCTCTTTGAGGGCGTGGGCGGTGAGGGCGACGATGGTCATCGCTTCGCGCCGCTCTTCCCGCTCCCAGGCGCGGATTCTCCGGGTCGCCTCATGACCGTCCATCACCGGCATCTGGATGTCCATCAGGATGAGGTCGAAGTGCTCGCTCTTTGCCGCCTCGACGGCCTCCTGGCCGTTGATCACGGTGTGGATCGTGTGGGGGGACTTCCTGAGATAGGTCTCGATGAGCAGCGAGTTGTCCGGGGCATCCTCTGCGAGCAGGATTTTCAGACCCTTTCCATGACTTGGCGCATCGCTGGGGGTGGCGTCGGCAGGCGGCGTGTCGGCCACCGCTGCGGGGAGGGCGTTCGGTTGGGCTTCGGGCAGCTCGATCCGCTCCAAGGGGAGCGATACGACGAAGGTGGAACCCTTCCCCGGTTCACTTTCCACGCTGAGTTTTCCGTTGAGAAATTCGGTCAACCTGCAAACGATGGCCAACCCCAGGCCGGTACCGCCGAAGCGTCGGGTGTAGGAGCTGTCCACCTGGTTGAAGGGGGCGAAGATCCGCTCCTGATCCTCTTTGTCGATCCCGATACCGGTATCGCTGACGCTGAACGCCACCACTTTTTCGCGTCCACCGGACGGCGATGGTTTGACGGAGACCCGAACCTCGCCGCGCGGGGTGAATTTGATGGCGTTGCCGATCAGGTTGATGAGGATTTGGCGCAGCCGCCCTTCGTCTCCCAGCCATCCGCCCTCGATGTCGGGATCGATTTGGTGTCTCAGGATCACCTCTTTTCCCTGCGTCTGATCGTTGAAGACCATGAGCGCCGAGTCGATCAACTCGGCCATGTAGAAGGTCTCGTCGTGTCGTTCGAACAGGCCCGACTCCAGTTTGGCCATGTCGAGGATGTCGTCGATCAGCTGGAGAAGTCCTTTGCCCGCGCGCAGTTGTACCTCCAGGTATCCTCGCTGTTCCTTGTCCAGGGTGGTGTCGACGAGCATTTCGCCCATACCGAGGATGGCATTCAGTGGCGTGCGGGTCTCGTGGCTCATTACCGCAAGGAACTCGCTCTTGGCCTGACTGGCCCGTTCCGCCGACTCCTTGGCCTGGCGGAGGTCGGCCTCCATGCGTTTGCGTTCCTCGATCTCGCGGCGCAGTTTCCTGGTACGGGTGGCCACCGTCTCTTCCAGGTGCTGGCGGTGGTCCTCCAGTTCCGATTCCATGCGCCGCCGTTCGGAGATGTCGTGGAAGGCGACGACCGATCCGAGGACCCGGCCGTCGCGGAGGATCGGCGAGGCGCTGACGGTCACCGGAAACAGGGTGCCGTCGTCGTGCCGGAAGGCGTCCTGGTCATTGCGATAGCGGTTTCCCGCGGAGATCGAATGATCGATCGGACATGGGGCCTGCGGCGGCGGGTCGCCGTCGTGGTGGTGGAACAGCGTGTGGGGGTGCTGGCCGAGGAGCTGCCGTTCGGCGCGACCGAGCAGGCGGCAGGCCTCCGGGTTGACGTAGGTGATTCTCCCTGCGGTGTCGGCGACGTAGAGCCCTTCGGCGAGCGTCCCGGTGATCTCGCGCAGATGGCTTTCGCTTTCGGCCAAGGCGGCCACGCCGCGGCGGCGGGCGAGGGAGGCGCGGGCGAAGGCCCAGGTCAGTGCGGCGACGAGCAGCAGCAGCAGGATGCTGCTCCAGCAGACGATGGGATAGGTTCGATAGTCCAGCGCGGGCAGCGTGCCGGCGGGCCGGAAGGCGACGACCTTCCAGTGGTAGTTTCGCGGATCCAGCGGCGCGTCGCTGGGAGCGCCTGGATCGGTGCTGCCGGTGGTCGCGTATTGGCTCGGTTTCAGGGGGTAGACCGTCGCGTAGGTATAGAGTCCCTGCGTGGCCGAGACCGTCCCCTCGTCGTTTGAACGGATCTTTTCCCACACCGCGGGGAAACGCCGGGCGAAGCTCCGGCCGTGGGCCAGCATGAAACCCCACTCGTCGGCGGCGTCGGGGGCCGCCAGCCAGAATCCGTTCCGATTCAGCAGCATCCCCTCGGTCGCCGCAGCGGCGGCGGCCGAATGCGCCATCAAGTCACGATACTGGTCGAGCAGTAGGGCGGCTCGGTAGTTGACCAGGACGATGCCCCGTTTGCGTCCCTCCTGGTCGGTGACCGGGGTGCCGATACGGATGGTCGGCTTGTACGGAACCTCGATCTCGCCGTTTTCGACGTTCAGGTCCATGGGCGAGATGAAGATCCGGCCGGCCTCCAGCGCGAAGGTGTCGGTGAAGTAGTAGCGCCGCGCTTTGTCCTGCAGGCGTTCGGCGGACACCACCGCGGCACGGTGGCCGTCGTAGTTGACTCTGACCACCTCCCTGCCGTTCCCGTCCAGGTAGCGGATCTGGTCATACACCCGTTTCTGCGCGGAGAAATTGAGCAACGCCTGGCTGGCCTGACGATAGGCTTCGGCGTCTCCCCGATCGAGAAGCCGGTGCAGCGCCGGCTCTCCCGCCAGCACCTTGACGTCGGTGACGACGTCCTGGACGAGGTGGGCCAAGCGGTGGGCGGTCTGCCGGGCGACCGCCTGTTGGGACGCCTCCACCCGGGCTCGCGACACCTCCAGGTCCATCGACAGCATCAGCCAGATGCCGCCCAGCAGCAGGGCGGCGAGGGGGGCGAAGAGATAGGCGAAGCGGACCGCCAGCTCCCGCAACGGAGGGTTGGCTGTTTGCCGGTGGGGAATAGGGGTCATGCGCAATCGACTGACCGGGTTCGGTTCGATCAGTCCGTCACTCCTTTGCTGGTTCCGAAGGGTTCGCTCGCTGTTCCTGATACGCCCGTTCGCACTGGAGTCTAGCGCTCGGCAATACCCGTCGCCAGCAAACAAAAGGTTGGTCGAACGGGACCTTGACGCGTCTGTCTAACGATGGGAAATTGCAGTACCATGAGTTGATGTGTTTACTGCAAAAGAAAACATAATTCGATGAAAGGAAAAGAGAATATGGAAGATTTGAAGACTTCCGAAACGTGGCGGATCTTCCGCATCCAGGCCGAGCTGATCGACGGCGTCGAGACCCTCAACGAGCTGGGGCCGGCGGTGGCGATCTTCGGCAGCGCCCGGCTGAAGTCCGACAGCCCCTACTATCAGACCATCGAGCAGGTGGCCTACAACCTCTCCCGCGCCGGCTTCTCGATCATCACCGGCGGCGGCCCGGGGATCATGGAGGCGGCCAACAAGGGGGGGCACGACGGCAAGGGGGAGTCGGTGGGGCTCAACATCCAACTGCCCCACGAGCAGTCCCCCAACACCTATCAGGACATCAGCCTGGATTTCCGCTACTTCTTCGTGCGCAAGCTGATGTTCGTCAAGTATTCCATCGCCTACATCATCGCCCCGGGGGGCTTCGGCACCCTGGACGAGCTGTTCGAGGCGCTCACCCTGATCCAGACCGACAAGATCCGCCACTTCCCGGTGATCCTCATCGGCAAGAGCTACTGGGGCGGTCTGATCGAGTGGCTGCGCCAGACCATGCTCGCCACCGGCTGCATCGACAGCGGTGATCTCGATCTCTTCTATCTCTGCGACGACCCCGAGGAGGCGTCGCGGATCATCACCACCCACTACGTGGAGATCTCCCAGGACTATCCTTCGGACCGGCGTGACCGCAAGCGCTCGCCGTGAACGGGAGGGCGCTCTCCATCGCGCGCCTCCCTCGGGAGGCGTTTTTCATGGGGATTGCCTGAAAATACCTACATACAGGGCGAGGGGCGCCAAATAGACTGCGCAAAGGAGCAATTACATCGGGAGAGTGAGTTATGGCACGTCTGGCTAAAGGGCTGGGTTGGAGCGTCGTGTTGCTGCCGCTGCTGCTGGTGGGGTGCGACTGCGGCAAGGAGAGGGCGGCGCAGGCCGGGGGCACGCCTGCCGTGATGCCCACCGCCACACCACCGGGTGTCGCGCAGTCCCCGTCTCCGGAGGTCTCCCCCTCGGTATCGCCGACCCCGCCGCCGGCCGCCGTTCCCCAGCTCAACGCGGTGTTCTGGGAACAGAAGGCGCCGGAGTACCGCGCCGCTGCCCGTACCCTCTACGGCAACGCCCGGCTACGCCTCGATCAGGCCCTGGCCAACCCCGGATGGAGTGCGCTGGTCTCCCAGAACGACAATCGCATCACCACCCTGCCGCCGGCACCGGCGATCATCCTCGATATCGACGAAACGGTGCTCGACAACTCCCCGCTTTTTGCCCGCCAGGCAAAGGATCCGACGCTGGAGATGGGGCAGGCGTGGCGCGACTGGACCGCCGAGGGGAAGGCCGAGGCGGTGGCCGGGGCGGCGGATTTCGTCCGCTATGCGGTGAGGCGTGGGGTGGCCGTCTTTTTCGTCTCCAACCGCGCCTGCGACCAGGATGAGGCGACCCGCAGGAATCTCAGCGAGGCGGGCTTCCCGGAGGAGGGGGTCTACCTGATCTCGCGCAACACCGGTTACGCCGATCCCGATCAGGTGATCGCCTGCCCCGCGATGGAGTCGCTGGTCAAGAGGCTGCTCAATATCGACCAGCCGCGCTGGTATCTGGCCAAATTCCAGCGTCGCGCCGCCATCGGCAGCCGCTATCGGGTGCTGCTCCAGTTCGGCGACAGCCAGGGCGATTTCTACAGTACCCTGCCGGGTGCCAACGACTCGCCGGAGGAGCGCAAGCGGCTGCTGCTGGGACATCTCACCCCGCAGGAGCGTGACCGGATCGACCGGGATCACGCCGGTTATTACGCCGATCGTTGGATGGCCCTGCCCAATGCCGCTTACGGCAACTGGCAGTCGAGCTATCTGGGTTATCGCTCGCTGAGCGTGGGGCAGCAGGTGGCCGACGAGCTGAAGATGTTGAAGACCGATTGACCCTCGCAGGCGGTCTTGGTGGCGTAGGTCGGCGCTACCGCGCCGACGGAAACGGAGGCACCGCTGCTTGCCTTGCTTCCGGTCTTGACCGAACGGGGTACCGTTCGGAACGAGCGTGACGGCTCATACCCCGCTGCTTCCGTTCCGTCGGGGCAGTAGCCCCGACCTACGGCCTTCGGGAGGGAGCGTATCGATGACGGGAGCGTCATACCCTTCGCTCCTCTTTGCCTTTCGTTCATGGTAAAAGGCCGCCCCATTCTTCAGCAGTCCTCTCAACCGAGGATCAGCGCCGCCACCACCGCCCGGCCGTCGCCGGCGAGCAGGTTGTAGGTACGGATGGCGGCGGCGGTGTCCATCACCTCCAGGCCGATGCCGCGCTCGATCAGTGGTACGGTCAGCTCGGTGGCGGGGAAGGTGAGGTTGGCGCCGGTGCCGAGCAGCACCAGTTCGGGGTTCAGTTCGGCCAGCCGCCGGAAGTGGTCGGCAGTCAGCTCGGCGAGAGAGGGCGCCGTCCACTCGTCGATCACCCGCTCCCGCGACAGCGCCAGGCTGCCCTCGAAACGGCGCGCGCCGATGCGCGCCCAGCCGACACCGTAGGCGTCGATGCGCAGGCCGCCGAGGTGGCTGTCGAGGTCCAGTTGCATGGGGTCGATTGACACCTATTACAGGAGTGGTAATGTAGTCCGCTTCGGTCGCGTCGGCCGAAATTTCCCCGTAATATAGCGGATTTACAGCACCTTGATCGAAGAATTTCAGCGCATCAAGCGCCTCCCCCCCTACGTCTTCGCGATCGTCAACGACCTCAAGGCGAAGGCCCGCGCGCGCGGCGAGGACATCATCGACTTCGGCATGGGCAACCCCGACCAGCCGACGCCGAAGCACATCGTCGACAAGCTGTGCGAGGCCGCCCAGCGCAGCGATACCCACCGCTACTCCATGTCCAAGGGGATCCCGCGGCTGCGCCGGGCGATCTGCAACTGGTACAAGGAGAAGTTCGACGTCGATCTCGATCCGGAAAGCGAGGCGATCGTCACCATCGGTTCGAAGGAGGGGTTGGCCCACCTGGCGCTGGCCACCACCGGTCCCGGTGACGCGGTGCTGGTGCCCAATCCGGCCTATCCGATCCACCCCTACGGCTTCGTCATCTCCGGTGCCGACATCCGCCATGTGCCGCTGGTAGAGGGCAAGGACTTCTTCGAGGAGCTGCAGAAGGCGATCCGCGACTGCTGGCCGCGCCCCAAGTTCCTGCTCCTCAACTTCCCCGGCAACCCGACCACCCAGTGCGTCGAGCTCGACTTCTTCGAGAAGGTGGTGGAGATCTGCCGCGAGCACGAGATCTGGGCGGTCCACGACATCGCCTACGGCGAGATCGCCTTCGACGGCTACCAGCCGCCGTCGATCCTCCAGGTGCCCGGCGCCAAGGAGGTGGCGGTGGAGTTCTACTCCATGTCGAAGAGCTACAACATGCCCGGTTGGCGGGTCGGCTTCATGTGCGGCAACCCCACCCTGGTGGCGGCGCTGGGCCGGATGAAGTCCTACCTCGACTACGGCATGTTCACGCCGATCCAGGTGGCCTCGATCGCCGCCCTGGAGGGGCCGCAGGAGTGCGTCGCCGAGATCCGCGAGATGTACCGGCGGCGCCGCGACGTGCTCTGCGAGGGGCTCGGCGCGATCGGCTGGGAGGTGGAGAAGCCGAAGGCGACGATGTTCGTCTGGGCGCCGATTCCCGAGGCCTATCGCCCCCTCGGTTCGCTGGAGTTTTCCAAGAAGCTGCTCGACGAGGCGAAGGTGGCGGTCTCCCCCGGTATCGGCTTTGGCGAGTATGGCGACGACCACATCCGCTTCGGCCTGATCGAAAATGAGCACCGCACGCGCCAGGCGATCCGCGGTATCCGTGAAATGTTCCGCAAGGATGGCCTGATTTGACCTCCAATCCCCCTGTAGATGCCGCCAAGGCCGCCACCATGCTGCGCCCCCTGAACAAATCCTCGAAGCTGGACAACGTCTACTACGACATCCGCGGCCCGGTGATGGAGCACGCCCGCCTGATGGAGGAGGAGGGGCACCGGATCCTCAAGCTCAATCTGGGCAATCTGGCTCCCTTCGGCTTCGATGCGCCCGAGGAGATCCAGCAGGATGTGATCCATAACCTGCCGCTCGCCTCCGGTTACTCCGAGTCAAAGGGGATGTTCTCCGCCCGCAAGGCGATCATGCACTACTGCCAGAGCAAGCACATTGCCGGGGTGGGGATGGAGGACATCTACATCGGCAACGGCGTCTCCGAGCTGATCGTGATGGCGATGCAGGCGCTGCTCAACAACGGCGACGAGGTGCTGGTGCCGGCCCCCGACTACCCGCTGTGGACCGCCGCGGTGAGTCTCGGCGGCGGCACCCCGCGCCACTACCTGTGCGACGAACAGGCCGAGTGGATGCCCGACCTGGACGACATCCGCAGCCGCATTACCGCCAACACCCGCGCCCTGGTGATCATCAACCCCAACAACCCCACCGGCGCCCTCTACTCGGACGAGCTGCTGCAGGAGCTGATCGAGATCGCCCGCCAGCACCAGCTGATCCTTTTCGCCGACGAGATCTACGACAAGATGCTCTACGACGGCGCCAAGCACACCTCGGTCGCCTCGTTCGCCGACGACGTCTTCTTCGTCACCTTCAACGGCCTGTCGAAGAACTACCGCGCCTGCGGCTACCGCGCCGGCTGGATGGTGGTCTCCGGCGAGAAGCGTCACGCCGTCGACTACATCGCCGGCCTCGACATCCTCGCCTCGATGCGGCTCTGCTCCAACGTGCCGGGGCAGTTCGCGATCCAGACCGCGCTCGGCGGCTACCAGAGCATCGACGACCTGGTCGCACCCGGCGGTCGCCTGCGCCGCCAGCGCGATCAGGCCTGGGAGGCGCTCAACGCGCTGCCCGGGGTGAGCTGCGTCAAACCCAGCGCCGGGCTCTACCTGTTCCCGCGCCTCGATCCGGCGATGTATCCGATCAGCGACGATCAGGAGTTCGCCCTGAAGTTGCTCAAGGAGGAGAAGGTGCTGGTGGTCCAGGGGAGCGGTTTCAACTGGCCGGCTGCCGACCACTTCCGCATGGTCTTCCTGCCCAACAGCGACGATCTCCAGGAGGCGATGACCCGTATCGAGCACTTCCTGCATCGTTACAACAAGCTGCACGCCTGATTCCACACACGAACCCACACCAGAGAAGATCCTGCCATGAATCCCGTGAAAGTCGGCCTGCTCGGCCTTGGTACCGTCGGTGGCGGTACCGTCACCGTGTTGCAACGCAACGGCGAGGAGATCGCCCGCCGCGCCGGCCGCGCCATCCAGATCACCCACGCCGCCGCCCGCTCCCTGGACAAGCCGCGCCCCTTCAGCACCGAGGGGATGACCCTCTCCAGCGACCCCTTCGCGGTGGTCAACGACCCTGAGGTGGCGGTGGTGGTGGAGCTGATCGGCGGCTACGAGCTGGCCCGCGATCTGGTGATGCAGGCGATCGACAACGGCAAGCACGTGGTCACCGCCAACAAGGCGATGATCGCCAAGTACGGCAACGAGATCTTCGCCCGCGCCCAAGAGAAGGGCGTGATGGTCGCCTTCGAGGCGGCGGTGGCCGGCGGCATCCCGATCATCAAGGCGTTGCGCGAGGGGCTTGCCGCCAACCGCATCCAGTGGCTCGCCGGGATCATCAACGGCACCGGCAATTTCATCCTCACCGAGATGCGCGACAAGGGGCGTGACTTCGCAGACGTGCTCGCCGAGGCGCAGGCGCTGGGTTACGCCGAGGCCGACCCGACCTTCGATGTCGAGGGGATCGACGCGGCCCACAAGCTGACCATCCTCGCCTCCATCGCCTTCGGCGTGCCGCTGCAGTTCGACAAGGCATTCACCGAAGGGATCACCCGGATCACCCGCGAGGACGTCTGCTACGCCGAGGAGCTGGGCTACCGGATCAAGCACCTGGGCGTCTCGCGGCGCACCGAGGCGGGGATCGAACTGCGCGTCCACCCCACCCTGATCCCGCATCGTCGGTTGATCGCCAATGTCGATGGGGTGATGAACGCGGTGCTGGTGAAGGGCGACGCGGTGGGGCCGACCCTCTATTACGGCGCCGGTGCCGGCGCGGAGCCGACCGCCTCGGCGGTGGTCGGCGATCTGGTGGACGTGGTCCGCGCGCTCACCTCCGACCCGGAGAACCGGGTGCCCCATCTGGCGTTCCAGCCCGATCGGCTCTCCGACCTGCCGATCCTGCCGGTGGAGGCGACCGAGACCGCCTACTACCTGCGCATGGAGGCGGACGACCGTCCCGGCGTGCTCGCCGACATCACCCGTATCTTCGGCGAATCCGGCATCAGCATCGAGGCGTTCATCCAGAAGGAGCCCGCCGAAGGTGCGGTCCATGTGCCGTTGATCCTGCTCACCCAGCGGGTCAACGAGGGCAAGATGAACGAGGCGATCGGCCGCATCGAGGCGCTCTCCTGCATCAACGGTGCGGTGACCCGCATCCGGGTCGAACACCTCGACGCCTGATCCATCTGGCCGGGAGAGGGCCTTGCTGCCGTGGTGTGCGTAGGTCGCCGCTACTGCGGCGACGTAAACGGGGTTCGTTAATGGTCCCGGTGAACAGGGTTTGAACGGCCGTGTTCTCGGCGCATGAAACCGGCCTATTGGTGGGTTTGGGCGTTGACTTGTCGTAGTGCATCCTGCTTTATTTGCCCTGCATGCCGCCCGGGTCTGAGCAGGGCGGGACCCGCTGAGGGCGGGTCAGACCGTGTGCCGAGGTCTTCGCCCGCACCACCCAACAGTTACTCGACTCCCTCAAGCCGCTACGCTCCTTCGGCCGGCCGATTCCCGCGGTGCGCGCCCTGCTCAGCTGCACCAAGAACACCAATCTGGCGCAGCGCTACACCGCCTACATCCGCGAACACTACGCCAACGACCACGGCGCGGGTTGGAGAACGTGGGCAACGAATGGACGCTGGTTTGCCTCGCGTGGAATTTGAAAAGGGTGGCCGTATTGCGCCTGGATTGCGCGCAGAGGGCGTGAAATGGAGGCCAGATCGTGCGCGTTGCCCGAAATGAAGCGCGATCCAGGTAAAGACAGGGTATAAAGTCGATTTTTTTGGCTGGTGAGAGAGCTTTGGCAGCCTTGCTCGCTCGGCTCTGGCATACTTCTCGGCGCCGATTTCTTAACCTTCCCAACAACGGCAGGAACCGCCTCGCGGATGCACTTTGGTGCGGCGTGGACGGTGGCTGGCGGCAACCAACAGGATTTTCAGTGATGAGCGACGAGTGGACTTCGGATCGGCCCAAGGGGGAGGAGCGCAAGCCCGGATGGGAGCGCGAGATGCTCGAGAAGTTGGCCTTCGCGGCGGTCACCGAGCAGCGGCGGGCGCGGCGCTGGGGGATCTTCTTCAAGCTGGCGCTGCTCGCCTATTTCGTCGCCGCACTGGCGATGTTCAGCGTCAATTCGCTGAACGAGAAGCATCTGGTCGACGGCAAGCACACCGCGGTGGTGCGGGTCGACGGGATCATCGCGGCGGATTCCAAGGCGAGTGCCGACAAGGTGATCGCGGGGCTGCGCGACGCCTTCGAGGACCAGGGTACCGAGGGGGTGATCCTGAAGATCAACAGCCCCGGCGGCAGTCCGGTGCAGGCCGGCTACGTCTACGACGAGATCAAGCGGCTGCGCGAGGAGTATCCGGAGATCCCGCTCTACGCGGTGGTCGCCGACATGTGCGCCTCCGGCGGCTACTACATCGCCGCGGCGGCGGACAGGATCTACGCCGACAAGGCGAGCGTGGTGGGTTCCATCGGGGTGCTGATGGACGGCTTCGGCTTTGTCGGCTCGATGGAAAAGCTGGGGGTGGAGCGGCGGCTGATGACCTCGGGCGAGCACAAGGGGATGCTCGACCCCTTCTCGCCGAGCGATGCCGAGGAGAGCGCCCACATGCAGACGCTGCTCGAGGCGATCCATCGCCAGTTCATCGACGCGGTGAAGCAGGGGCGGGGGGATCGCTTGAAGGGGGACGAGAAGACCCTCTTCAGCGGCCTCTTCTGGACCGGCGAGCAGGCGCAGGCGCTGGGCCTGGTGGATGAGCTGGCCGGGCCGGACTACGTCGCCCGCGAGGTGATCGGCGCCGAGGAAACGGTCGACTTCTCCCACAAGCGCGAGTGGATCGATCGCTTCGCCGATCGCATCGGCGCCACCGGCGCTCACGCCCTGCTGCAACTGGTTGGCAGTGCGCCGGAGATCCGCTGAGGTCTTGGACTATAGGGCGTGCCGTGCGCGCCGTGCCAATAGGAACTGCCGGTCGGACAGCTCGTTCCCATCCTTTTCGAGTACTGCGTTCGTTCGGCACGGCGCGCCCTATATCGTCGCGCCGATCGATGCGGCGTATCTATACCGAAACACTGATGTTCTTCGTGGTAAAACGAGGAGCCGGCCGGGGTCATAGCGGCGGGGGTTCGTCGAAGTCGTAGTCGAGGGTGGTCTCGGGCGCCTGGAGCAGGTAGCCCTGGATGTAGTGGATGCCGATCTCCCACAGCAGGTTGAGGGTGTCGGCGTCTTCGACGAACTGGACGATGGTCCGTTTGCCCGCCTGCTGCACCTGTAGGCTCAGCGCCTCGACCCGCTCGCGATGGGCCGGGTTGTCCGCCAGCCGGTGGGTCAGCGCGCCGTCGAACTTGAAGTAGTCCAGGGGCAGCCGGCCGATCAGTGCGTCGGCCTCCTCGATGCGGCCGAAACGCTCCACCGCCAGGCCGCAGCGCAGCCGCTTCAGCCCGCGCAGCTGTCGCTCGACCTCGCCGCGGTGGCCGTCGATCACCGCCTCGGTTAGCTCCAGCACCAGCGCCTCGCCCGGCAACTGGTGATGGCCCAGGCGCCCCTCGAGCCACCGCGCCAATTCGTCGTCGAGCACCGTGGCCGCGGCCAGCTTGACGAAAAAGCGTACCGATCGCCCCTCGCGGTAGTGGCCCGCCAACTGGCGCAGCGCCTCGTCGATCACCCAGCGGTCGACCCGTCCGCTCAACCCTTCCCGCTCGGCGATCGGCAGGAATTGGCCCGGCAGCAGGGTCTCGCCTTCGTCGTCGACCATCCGCAGCAGCACTTCGAAGAGGTCTACCGGGGTGGCGTGGAGGTAGACGATGGGCTGGTAGACCAGGCGGAATCCCCCTTCGTCGTCGCTCAGCGCCGCCTCCAGCCGACGCCGCCAGGCGGCATGCTGATCACGGTGGAGCTCGCCATCGATCTCCGGCCGATAGCGATGGCAGCGACCGTCGGCGGCCTCGCCGGCGAGGCGGGCGGCGAGGCGGGCGTGCTCCAGGGCGGCGTCGGCATCGCTCTCCCCGCTCAGGTTGCAGAGGCCGATGGGGCAACCGGCGTTGCCCAGGCGGGCGGCGAGCTTGGTGGAGAGTTGCTCGGCCAGCGTCTCCGCCTCGTCGGCCGGGCGATGGAGGATCACGCCGAAGCGGGGGCCGCCGTAGCGCCCCGCGGTCTCCTCCTCGGCGAGGGGGTGCTGGAGCAGGGCGGAGAGCTCCTGCAGCAGCAGGTTGGCGGCGGCGTGCCCCTGCTCGACCCGCACCCGCTCGAAGCCGGCCACCTCCAGGTAGAGCAGGCTGCGGTCCACCCGGCCGAGGCCGAGGGCCAGTTCCTCGAGGAAGAAGCCGCGGTTGTGGAGGCCGGTGAGGCGGTCGCGGTTGCCGACGTAGTCGAGTTTTTCGTCGAGGCGCCGCGGGGAGGGCTCGCTACGCAGGGTGAGGAGCGCGCAGGGTTGGCCGCCGAGGACCATCCGGCGCAGCACCAGCAGGGTGGTGTGGCCGCCGTCGCGGAGGTTGATGTGCCACTCGCTGGGCGCCTCCTCCAGCACCTGGCGGATCGCCGCCCGCTCGCCCTCCGGGAAGAGCTCCGCCGGCGGGGTGTCGCGCAGCGACTCCGGACTGTGGAAGCCGAAGCGGTCGACATAGGCGGGGTTGGCGTAGAGGTGGCCTTCGGCGGTGACGCAGGCGGTCGGCGCGGGGTGCTGTTCGAGCAGTTCGCGCAGGGTCACCTCGCTGTTGCGCAGCGCCTCGCGCAGGGTACGCAGGGTGCGCCGCTGGGCCAGGGTGTCCAGCTCGCGCTGCACCGCCAGGCGCAGGCGCAGCGGCTGCTCCAGGCTGACCACGTCGCGGGCGCCGAGGGCGAGCAGGTGCTCGGCGTCCTCCTCGTGTTCGATCAGGGCGATGAAGGGGACATCCTTGCCGGGGCCGGCGATCAGCCCGAGCAGCAGGGTGGGGTCGCCGCCGACCACCCGATCGGTGCCGATCACCAGGGCCGGCGGGGTGCCGGTCAGGATCGCCTGGAGGGCCGCCTCGTCGCAGGCCAGCAGGGTCTCCACCGGGGTGGTCCCCTCGCGCAGCAGCCGCTCCACGGTGTGGCCGGTGGCGGGATCGGGGTGGAGGATCAGCAGCAGCGGGAGGGGGGTGTCCATCCGCTAAGGGTATAGGGAAACCCGGGGGTGAGGAAGTTCGCTGGCGGCAACCACGGTCGCGGAGTGCGCTCGACACTGAAAAGAAGAATTGAACCGCAGATTCACGCAGATTTTTGTCTTCTTGAATCTGCGCAAATCTGCGGTTGATATTCTCTTTTCAGAGCAGGGGGGTCTTCGACGGCTCGCCGGGGATCTCCCGCACCAGCCGCGGCACCAGGTAGCCGGGGAGGCGGGCGCGCAGCCGCTCGACCAGCCGGCGGGCCGCCTCGTCGCCCACTTCGAAATGGGCGGTGCCGCGGGCGCGGTCCAACTGGTGGAGGTAGTAGGGGAGGGCGCCGGCGCCGAACAGCCGCTCGCTCAGGGCGGCCAGGATCTCCTCGCAGTCGTTGATCCCGCGCAGCAGCACCGACTGGTTGAGCAGGGTGACTCCGGCCTGGCGCAGCCGCTCGACGGCCGCCAGCGCTTCGTTGTCCAGCTCGTTGGGGTGGTTGACGTGGAGCACCACCACCTTGCGCAGGCGACCGCGGCGGAGCCAGCCGAGCAGCTGCTCGTCGACCCGCTCGGGGATCACCACCGGTAGCCGGGTATGGATGCGCAGCCGCTCCACCGCCGACAGGCGTTCGATCCGCTCCGCCAGCTCGGCGAGCCGGCGGTCGCTGAGGGTCAGCGGGTCGCCGCCGCTGAGGATCACCTCGCTGACCGGCTCGCCCTCGGCGAGTAGCCCCAGGCTCTCCTCCAGCCGCTCCTCCATGCTCTCGTCGTAGGGGAAGTGGCGGCGGAAGCAGAAACGGCAGTGCAGCGCGCAGGCCGGGGTGGTGATCAGCAGGGCGCGACCGCGGTACTTGCGCAACAGGCGCGGGCTGCTGCGCGCGGCCAGATCGCCCACCGGATCGGCGGTGAAACCGGGGTGATCGATCCGCTCCTCGCCGCGCGGCAGCACCTGGCGCAGCAGCGGATCGTCGGGGTTGCCGCGCTCCATGCGGCGGATCAACGGATGGGGGACCCACAGGGGGAAGTCGCGGGCGGCGGCCTCGGCGGCCGGCAGGGTCGCCGGGTCGAGGCCGAGCAGGCGGTAGAGCTCCAGCGGCTCGCGCACCGCCTCGGCGATCCGCTGCCGCCAAAGCGGCGCCTGCGAAGCTGGCTGGGGACTCTCGGTTCGGGGTATCATGTGCGGCTTCGAAAATCGTGCCCAATCTGAGGACATTGAGGAAATGGCGAGTTACAGCACCAACGAATTCCGCGGCGGACTGAAGGTGATGGTCGATGGCGATCCGTGCTCCATCATTGAAAACGAGTTCGTCAAGCCGGGCAAGGGGCAGGCCTTCAACCGAGTGAAGATACGCAACCTGAAGACCGGTCGCGTGCTGGAGAAGACCTACAAGTCGGGCGAGTCGCTGGAGGGGGCCGACGTCATCGAACTCGACATGCAGTACCTCTATTACGACGGCGAGTTCTACCACTTCATGAAGCCCGACACCTTCGAGCAGTACGGCGCCGATGAGGCGGCCATCGGTGAGTCGAAGAAGTGGCTGAAGGAGCAGGACATCTGCCTGGTGACCCTCTACAACGGCTCGCCATTGGCGGTCGATCCGCCGAACTTCGTCAACCTGGCGGTCACCGACACCGATCCCGGCGTGCGTGGCGACACCTCCAGCGGCGGCACCAAGCCGGCCACCCTGGAGACCGGCGCGGTGGTCAAGGTGCCGCTGTTCATCGAGATCGGCGACGTGCTCAAGTGCGACACCCGCAGCGGCGAGTACGTCGGCCGCGCCAAGGAGGAGTAGCGCGGGATCTTCGCTATCGCGAAGATCCCGAGTGTGTGGGTGAAGGCGGGCGCTTGGCGCCCGTTTTCATGTTGGGGGGTAGCACCTGCCCTTGCCTGTAGGAGCGGCCCTCAGGCCGCGATGGCGCCCTTTCCGTCTCTCCCGCGGGTTTGAGATTTTCAGCCGATTCCGGCGGAGGTGCCTTCGCTCCCGGCGGATTACGCTGCGCTAATCCGCCCTACGGGGCCTCGGTCTTTCCGAATGTCCCGCCCATAACCTTTGACCTTTTACCTTTGACCTCACAAATCCTCCGCCGCTCTCCCACCGCCGAGGCCCTCGCCCGCCTCCCCAATGCCCTCCACCCGGTGCTGCGCCGGGTCTACGCCGGGCGCGGGGTGGCCGGTCCCGAGGACCTCGACCACTCCCTTGGCCGGCTGCTGCCGTTCTCCCGCCTCGGCGGCGTCGAGCGGGGCGCGATGCTGCTCGCCGAGGAGGCGCGCCGCGGCGGCCGGGTGCTGGTGGTGGGGGACTTCGACGCCGACGGTGCCACCGGCGCCGCGCTCACCGTGCGCGCCCTGCGCTGGATGGGGTTTCACGCCGATTACCTGGTGCCCGACCGCTTCCGCTTCGGCTACGGCCTCACCCCGGAGATCGTGGCGGTGGCCGCCGAGCGCGCGCCGAGCCTGATCGTCACCGTCGACAACGGCATCGCCAGCCTCGACGGGGTGGCCGAGGCGCGTCGGCGGGGCATCCGCGTGCTGGTCACCGACCACCACCTGCCCGGCGCCGAACTGCCGGCGGCGGAGGTGCTGGTCAATCCCAATCTGGCGGGCGACCCCTTCCCCAGCAAGCACCTGGCCGGGGTCGGCGTCGCCTTCTACCTGATGGCCGCGCTGCGCGCCCGGTTGCGCGACGACGGCTGGTTCGCCGAGCGGGAGATCCCCGAACCCAACCTCGGCCGACTGCTCGACCTGGTGGCATTGGGCACCGTCGCCGACGTGGTGCCGTTGGATCACAACAATCGGGTGCTGGTGGAGCAGGGGCTCGCCCGCATCCGCGGCGCCCACTGCTCGCCGGGGATCGCCGCGCTGCTCCAGGTGGCCGGGCGCCAGCGGGGGCGGGCGGCGGCCGGCGATCTGGGCTATGCGGTGGGGCCGCGGCTCAACGCCGCCGGGCGGATGGACGACATGGCCCTCGGCGTCGCCTGCCTGCTTGCCGATCACCCCGCGGAGGCGGACGCGCTGGCGCGCCAACTGGATCAGCTCAACCGCGAACGGCGCGAGGTGGAGGGGGAGATGAAGGCCCAGGCGCTGGCGCTGGTGGAGCGGATCCGCCTCGACGAGGAAGAGGGGCTCCCCTATGGTCTCTGCCTGTTCGACGAGGCGTGGCATCCGGGGGTGATCGGCATCGTCGCGGCGCGGATCAAGGAGCGGCTGCACCGGCCGGTGATCGCCTTCGCCCCCAACGATGAAGGTGAGCTGAAGGGTTCCGCCCGCTCGGTCTCGGCGCTGCACATCCGCGACGCCCTGGAGGCGGTGGCCACCGCCAATCCCGGTCTGATCGAACGCTTCGGCGGCCATGCCATGGCCGCCGGGCTGAGCCTGCGCGCGGGCAACCTGGAGCGTTTCCAATCCGCCTTCGACGAGGAGGTGCGCCGGCGGTTGGACGCCGAGGCGCTGCGCGGGGTGGTCCACTCCGACGGTCCGCTACGTGGCGCCGACCTCAATCTGCAACTGGCCGAGATCCTCGCCCTGGCGGGGCCGTGGGGCCACGCCTTCCCGCAACCGCTGTTCGACAACGCATTCCGGGTACTCGACCATCGCGCCCTCAACGGCGGCCACACCAAGTGCCGGGTGGCCCCCGAGGGGGGCGGCCCGCCGCTGGACGCCATCGCCTTCGGCGTTGCCGAGGAGGACTGGCCCGCCGACCTGGAGCGGGTCCATCTCGCCTACCGCCTCGACGTCAACGACTTCCGCGGCCAGCGCTCCGCGCAACTGGTGGTGGAGCATTTCGAGCCGCTATAGGGCGGGCCGTGTGCGCCGTGTTCAACGGAGTCGCCGCTCGGCCAGTTTTTCCCCATCCTTTCCGGGCGGCGCGCCCGTTCGACACGGCGCGCACAGCGCGCCCTATAGGGCGGGCCGCGCCCGCCGTGCCCAACGGAGCCACCGCTCGGGCGGGTGTTTGCCGCCCTGTCCGAGTGATACGCACGTTCGAGCTTCGATGCCCGGGGATTTCACCATGAAGTCCATGAAGGGCAACGAAGGGCATGAAGGGAGCGGGAAATGCGCCTTCATGTCCTTCTTCCCAATTCGCCGGCTTTTCCGCGGCGGTCGACGTTTCCCGCCTCCTACGGCAGTTGCAGGGTGCCGTCGGCGGCGGAGTAGACCGCGCGCCCCTCGCAGCCGGTGGGCTCGGTGGCGATCGGGTCTTCGGCGTGGACGGTGATCGAGTACTCGCCGGTTTCGCCCTGGTCGTCGGTTACGGTGAGGGCGATCAGGTAGCGGCCGGCGGCGGTGAAGGTGAAGGTCGCGGCGGGGCCGGAGGTGCTCTGGATGTCGGAGGTCATCCACTGATAGTCGGTGATCGCGCCGCCATCGGGATCGGTGGAGCCGGAGGCATCGACGGTGACAGTGAAGGGCGTGGTGCCGGTGGTCGCGTCGGCGGCGAACTGGTTGCCGTCCCGGCGGAAGATTGTGGAGGTGACGTTGTAGCTGCTGTCGTCGTAGCGGTTGTTGAAGGTGAGGTAGGTATCGTTGCCGGCGACGAAGCTGTGGGCGTGGGTCACGCAGTGGCCGAGAATATCCTACTGCGGAAAGCGCTGGCGCAGCGCACGCAGGTGCTTGACGTCGGTGAGGATCACCACCTCGTCGCCCTCGCGGATCGGGGTGGTGCCGTCGATGACGGCGAAGCGCCCCTCGTGGTAGACGCAGATGGCGCGGGCGTTCTCCGGCAGGTCGAGGCCGGCCGCCTCGCCCGCCTCGGCGGCGCCGGCATGGAAGGAGAAGAGGCGCGCTTCGTCGCGGAACAGGGTGGAGAGGGTGATCGCGTCCTCGCCCCCCTCGGCCATGTCGGCGAGGAAGCGGCTGACGGTGCGCATCGGCACCATGGCGTCGGCCAGTCCCAGGTGATCGGCGACGTGCTCCAGTTCCGGGTCCTGGATCTGGGTCACCACCTTGCGGAAGCCCAGCGAGTGGGCCACCAGACTGGCGATGATGTTGGTCTGATCGTCGTCGGTGAGACAGAAGAGCAGATCCACCGAGGGCGGCGCCACCTCCTTGAGCACCGAGGGGCGGGCGCCGTCGCCGTGGAGGATGGCGCAGTCGAGCTCCCCGGCGAGCTCCTCGACCGCCGACTTGCGCCGCTCGATCAACACCACCTCGTGGCCCCGCCCGATCAGGGCGCGGGCGGTGAGGACCGCCAGGTCGCCGCTGCCGATGAAGACGATTTTCATGGGGGGAGTATAACGGGGAGGGCGCGGTCGCCGAGGGCGTAGCGGCGGAAGGCGTCGCTGGTGGGGGATAGGACGTGGTCGCGCAGATGGACCAGATGCCATTGGCGCTTCAGCGGGAAGCCGGCGACATCGAGCACCGCGATGCGGCCGGCGGCGATCTCCGGCTGCAGGTTGTTGAGCGAGAGCACCGAGATGCCCAGCCCCGCCATCACGCACTGCTTGATCGCCTCGTTGCTGCCCAGTTCCATGCGTACGTTGAGCTCCACCTGGTTCCGCTCGAAGAAGTCGAGGATCACCGCCCGGGTGCCGGAGCCGGGTTCGCGCAGGATGAGAGGCTCCTCGGCCAAGCGTTGCGGCGGGATCTCCCGCTCGCCGGTCAGCGGGTGGCCGGGGACGGCCACCACCACCAGCGGGTTCTCGGCGAACGCCTCGGCGTGGACCGGCAGCTCCTTGGGGATGCGGCCGAGGACGTAGAGGTCGTCCTGGTTCTGTTTCAGCCGTTCGATCACCTGGCCGCGGTTGCCGACGAACAGCGACAGCTCGATCGCCGGGTGCCGGTCACAGAAACGGCCGAGCAACTGGGGGACGAAGTACTTGGCGTTGGTGATGATCGCCAGCCGCAACCGGCCGTTCTCGACCCCCTTCAGTTGCGCCAACTCCTGGTCGAGCCGCTCCATGCGGTCGAGCAGGTCGCGGCAGCCGGCGGCCATGGCCTGGCCGGCGTCGGTCAGATAGAGCTGCTTGCCTACCTGCTCGATCAGCGGCAGCCCGGCCGATTCGGAGAGCTGGCGCACTTGGATCGACACCGCCGGGGGGGTGAGGCCGAGGGCCTCGGCGGTGCGCGCCATGCTCATGTGCCGGGTAAGGGTGTGGAAGATCCTCAGCTGGTGGAGGGTGGCGTTATGGATCGGCATGGGGAGAAGCGTAAAGAATGCTTAATGATTGTGGAATCGATCGTTAGTTTTAATTAAACTACTGCGCCGCGAGGATTGCAATCCGCACCCCGCCGGTGCTCCGCCTGTCCGGGAGTGGCGTACTCGCCATTCCCGGACAGGCGGAGCACCGGCGGGGCCGTTGATTGTCTGCGTGAGATGATGGGCGGGGTAGCCGGTTCGGTCGGTCGCTTGTCTCTCACTCGCCGAAATCCCATAATGAGCGGCTTCCCTCTCCCCCTTTTTCGGTCCGGTTTCCGTGGGCCGAGGAGGGCGGAATCCGCGCCGCGCCGGGCCGCAGGGGTCCGCCGCGGTATCGACGCAACGTCCCCTCGGGAGTCCTATGACGGAACCGGCCGACAATCTGGTCAAGGCGATCATCAACGGTATCGAGGTGCAGGCGCCCTCGAACCTGTCGGTGATCCAGGCGCTGTGGCACGCGGGCTACCCGCGGGTGAAGAGCGTCGGCTGCATGGAGGGGGTGTGCGGTTCGTGCCGGGTGCTGGTGCGCCGTGCCGGCGCCCGCGAGGTGACCACCGAGCTGGGCTGCGAGCTGCTGGTGGAGGAGGGGATGGAGGTCAACTTCCTGCTCTTCCCCAACCCCACCCACCACACCTATCAACTGGACGACATCCCCAACTCCTGGGAGGTGCAGGACCGCTTCCACCACATCTTCCCCGAGGCGGCCCACTGCCGCAGCTGCGGCGGCTGCACCACCGCCTGCCCGAAGGGGATCGAGGTGGAGCGGGGGGTCGAGCTGGCGGCCAAGGGGAAGTTCGCCGAGGCGGGGGATCTGTTCGTCGAGTGTGTGATGTGCAACCTCTGCCAGACCGGCTGCCCGGAGACCATCGCGCCCAACCACGTCGGGCTCTTCGCCCGCCGCGTCACCGCCTATTTCCATATCCGCCCCTCCAACCTGATCAACCGGTTGGAGCGGCTGCGCAGGGGGGAGATGCAGGTGGTCGAGTGACCCTTCGGGTCGTCCTCCCTGCCGTCATCGTATGACCGACGCCATCTCCTACTACGAAGCCCTCGCCGCCTATCAGGCGCTCGCCAAGCGGCCGCTGCCCGAGCAGACCCTCGCCGCCGACGAGCTGCTGCGCCGCTACCACCCCGACCACCGCGCCGACAGCACGGTGGCGCTGGAGGTGGGGCCCAATCGCGGCGAGTCGTGCCACCGTCAACTGGCCGAGCTGCTGCAGGCCGACGCGCGCATCGACGCCGCCGACCTGGCCGGGGCCGAGGTACTGCGTACCGACGTGCTGGTGATCGGCGGCGGCGGCGCCGGTTGCACCGCGGCGCTGGAGGCGGCGCGGGCCGGCGCCAAGGTGATCCTCGCCACCAAGCTGCGCCTCGGCGACAGCAACACGGTGATGGCCGAGGGCGGCATCCAGGCCTCGGTGGACAAGGGCGACACGCCCCAGATGCACTACGACGACACCATCAAGGCGGGCCACCGCAGCGCCGACACCCGGCTGGTGGCGCAGATGGTGATGGACGCCCCGGCGGTGATCCGCTGGCTGATCCAGCAGGGGATGCAGTTCGACCTCAGCCCCTACGGCGATCTGCTCACCCGCCGCGCCGGCGGTACCTCCGCGCCGCGGGTCGCCTACTTCCGCGACTACACCGGGCTGGAGATGATGCGGGTGCTGCGCGAGTCGGTCTACAACGACGACGACATCGAGGTGCTCCCCTACTGCCCGGCGGTGGAGCTGCTGAGCGACGAGAACGGCCACTGCTCCGGCGCGGTGCTCTCCTCGCTGCGTGACTACCGCTACAAGCTGGTGCACGCGAAGAGCGTGATCGTCGCCACCGGCGGCATCGGCCGCATCCACCTCAACGACTTTCCCACCTCCAACCACTTCGGCGCCACCGGCGACGGGCTGGTGCTGGCCTATCGGGTGGGGGCGAAGCTGCGCGATCTCGACTCCTTCCAGTACCATCCCTCGGGCCTCGCCTACCCCTCGCACCTCTCCGGCATGCTGATCACCGAGGGGGTGCGCTCCGCCGGGGCCTACCTGCTCAACGGTCGCAACGAGCGTTTCATCGACGAGCTGAGCCCGCGTGATCAGGTGGCGGCGGCGATCCTCCGCGAGTGTGCCGAGGGTCGCGGCATCGCGGCCGAGGATGGCGCCCAAGGCGTGTGGCTCGATACCCCCGGGGTGGAGGTGCGCGAGCCGGGCATCTTCGAGAAGCGCTTCCCCAAACTGATCCAACTGGGGCGCAAGAGCGGCACCGATCCGCGGCAACAGCCGCTGCTGATCTATCCGACCCTGCACTACCAGAACGGCGGTGCGGTGATCGACGAGTACGGCTGCTCCACCGTCAAGGGGCTCTACTGCATCGGCGAGGTGAGCGGCGGCATCCACGGCCGCAACCGGCTGATGGGCAACGCCCTGCTGGAGATCATCCGCTTCGGCCGCGCCGCCGGGGGGCACGCCGCCGAGGCGGCGCACAACCTGGCCAAGCACCGCAAGGGGACCATCGAACACGTCAGCCAGCTGCGCCGCGAGCTGGCGCTGAGCGGCCGCTCGCTGGAGCAGAAGGGACCGCAGCTCTTTCCCGGCTACGCCAAGTTCGAGATGGACTCCGACTACGCCGGGCTGCGCAAGAGTTCGCAGGGGAAGCGGTGATGATGCGCGGTATCGATTGGAACCAGGCTTTCGTAGGGCGGATTAGCGATAGCGTAATCCGCCACATCGGAGCTGCCTTCGGCGAAGGTGCCTCCGTTCCGGCGGATTACGCTATCGCTAATCCGCCCTACGGCCCGAACAAGCGTAGGGAGGCGGGGGAGTGATCATGAGTATCGAAAAACTCAATCAGGTGCTGCTCCACGCCTCCGCCCGGGTTGGCGCCAACCTCGACGAGTGGCGCGCCGGTCCCGGTATCGACGGGCTGGAAAAGGCCCTCGGCAGGGTCGGTGGCGGCGAGTCGATCGTCGAGATGATCAAGGCGGCCGGGCTGCTCGGCCTCGGCGGCAGCGGCTTCCCCACCTGGCGCAAGTGGGAGGCGATGGCCGCCCGCCCCGGCCAGGGCGACAAATATCTGATCTGCAACGGCAACGAGGACGAACCGGGGACCTTCAAGGATCGCCTGCTGATGGAGGAGTGCCCCCACCAGCTGATCGAGGGGGCGACCATCGCCGCGCTCGCGGTCGGCGCCAACAAGGTGATCTTCTACGTCAATCCCCACCTCAAAGCCGCCCTCCAGGCGATGGAACTGGCAGTGGAGGAGTGGCTCGCCTGCGAGCTTCCCAAACGGGTCGGCGAAGCCCTCGGCCGTCCCGTCGAATACTGCGTGGTGCGCAGCTCCGGCCACTACATCGGCGGCGAGGAGAGCGCGGCGATCTCCACCATCGAGGGAAGCTTCCCGTTCCCCCGGCGCAAGCCCCCCTATCCGGTGGAGTCGGGGGTGCATGGTCACCCGACCCTGATCAACAACGTCGAGACCCTCTCCAACGTCCCGCACATCCTGCGCAACGGGGTCGAGTGGTACCGCGACCGGGGGCTCGGGGAGGCGTGCGGCACCAAGATCTACAGCCTGAGCGGCGACGTGCTCCACCCCGGCGCCTACGAGCTGCCGATGGGCACCCCGCTCTCCGAGCTGGTCTACCACTACGGCGGCGGGATGCTGGTGGGCAAGGAGCTGAAGGCGGTGTTCACCGGCGGCCCCTCCAACACCATCCTCACGCCGAAGGACATCGACGTGCCGATGGACTACCCCTCGGTGGCGGCGCGCCATTCGGCCCTCGGCACCGGGGCGATGATCGTGGTCTCCGAGGGGACCGGCATCGTCAAGCGGGTCACCGAGTACGTCAACTTCTTCGCCGAGTCCTCCTGCGGCCAGTGCCCGTCGTGCAAGACCGGCACCTATTACATCTCGCTGCTGCTCGACAAGATCGACACCGGCCGCGGCACCCGCTCGGACCTCGACTCGCTGGAGAGCCTCTGCCGCATCCTCCCCGGCTCCGGCCGCTGCCATCTGGTGGATGGGGCGGTGAAGGTGTTGGAGAGTTCGCTCTATCACTTTCGGGGTGAGTATGAGCAGGCGTTGTTATAGGGGCAGGTGAAAGGTCAAAGGTTAAAGGTTAAAGGAAGAGGCGGCGGTGCCGTTCCTCGACTTTTTTGCGCGATATCGCGCTCGCTGACGACATGTAACCAGCGCTCCACAGGATGGGAGTCGGGTAGGGTGTGCCGACGTCAGGAGGCGCACCGGTCGGAGCGCGGTGCGCCTCGTACCTCGGCACACCCTACGGCAGGCCGCGGGCGCGAACGAACAGATTTTGCATTTGGGATAGAGGGCTGAAGGTCAGGGTTGGCAGGTAATCGGGAGAAGCCAAGGCGCTCTTCCCTTTCACCTTTCACCTTTCACCTTTCACCTCAAGAACGAGGCTGAATATGACCACGACAAACGAACGCGAACCGACCGTCATCGACGAGCACATCGTCGAGATCGTCAGCGACTCCGGTGAGGGCGCGCAGAAGTGCGGCCAGACCTTCGGCGCCATCAGCGGCAAGATGGGCAACGGCGTCTGGACCGTGGAGATCATCCCCGCCGAGATCCAGCCGCCGGCCCGCTCGCCGGCCGGCGCCTCCGGCAACCGCATCCGCGTCGGCAACCGCTACGTCACCAACATGGGCAACGAGGCGGATCTGGTGGTCGCCTTCAACGAGCAGGTGCTGTTCTCCCGCGTCGCCAGCGGCGCCTACAAGGACGGCACCATCGTCCTGCTGGAGAACAAGTGGGCCGAGGACCCCAGCGAGCACATCCGCCAGCAGTACGCCGGCGCGATCAAGGAGTTCGCCGACCACGGTCTGGTGGTCCACGAGGTGCCGATGGAGGTGGAGTGCCTGAAGATCGTCTCCAATGCGCGCAAGGGCAAGAACATGTTCGCCCTCGGTATGATGTGCGCGATCTACAATCGCGACGCCGATCTGGCCCGCAAGGAGATCGAGAGCGCCTTCGCCTCGAAGGGGCCGAAGGTGATCCAGCCCAACATCGATCTGTTCGACTCCGGTTTCAACTATGCCCGCGAGCACCTCGACTTCAGCTGGGTGATCGAGCCCTACGAGGGCGACCACGAGCAGAAGACCATCATCACCAACGGCAACCAGGCGGTGGGCCTCGGGGTGATGGCCGCCGGCATGGAGATGGTCTCCATGTACCCGATCACCCCGGCCACCTCCGCCTCCCACTACGTCGCCGCGGTCTACGACCAAGTGGGCGGCTTCGTCCATCAGGCGGAGGACGAGATCGCCGCCATCGGCTTCGCCATCGGCGCCTCCTATGCCGGCAAGACCGCCTGCACCATCACCTCCGGTCCCGGCATGGCGCTGAAGACCGAGCTGATCGGCCTCGCCGTGATGGGCGAGATCCCGCTGGTGATCATCGACGTGCAGCGCGGCGGCCCCTCCACCGGCCTGCCCACCAAGGTGGAGCAGGCCGATCTGCTGAGTTCGATCTACGGCGAGCCGGGCGACGCGCCGAAGATCGTGATGGCCGCCGCCACCATCGAGGAGTGCTTCCACTTCGTGATCCTGGCGCGCAAGCTGGCCGAGACCTTC
The DNA here is from genome assembly GCF_054657215.1 of Endothiovibrio diazotrophicus. Classification (NCBI taxonomy): domain Bacteria; kingdom Pseudomonadati; phylum Pseudomonadota; class Gammaproteobacteria; order Chromatiales; family Thioalkalispiraceae; genus Endothiovibrio; species Endothiovibrio diazotrophicus. The sequence goes on along the minus strand of NZ_BAAHXB010000026.1, from coordinate 20,815 downwards.
CGTACCCCGGTGATCCTGCTCACCGACGCCAACCTGGCCACCGGCGTGCAGCCGTGGGCCCGCCCCGAGCTGCAGGAGGAGTGGCTGGCCGCGCCGATCGATCAGTCCCCCTGGAACAAGGAGGTGCCGGCCTACGACTGGGACCCCGAGACCGGCCTCTCGCAACGGCCGATCCCCGGCCAGCGCGACGGCATGTACGTGCTCACCGGTCTCTCCCACACCAACCGCTCGAAGGTGGCCTACGACTCCGACACCCACCAGAACAGCATGTACCTGCGCTCGCGCAAGCTGGCGGCGATGCAGCAGACCCTCAACCCGCCGGAGATCCACGGCGATCCCGAGGGTGATCTACTGATCGTCGGCTGGGGCTCGACCATGGGCGCCATCGAGGAGGCGGTAGACCTGCACCGCGCCGAGGGCAAAAAGGTCTCGCATGTCCACCTGCGCTTCATCTCGCCGCTGGAGCCGGGGCTGAAGGCGATCTTCTCGCGCTTCAAGAAGGTGATGACCATCGAGATCAACTACAGCGACGACCTCACCCACCCGTTGATCACCGAGGAGAACCGCCGCTACGCCCAGCTCGCGCTGCTGCTGCGGGCGCAGACCCTGGTCGACGTCGACTGCTGGTCGGTGGTCTACGGCCACCCGCTGCAGCCCGGCATGCTCTACGACGTCATCGCCGGCAAGCTTGCCGGCCTGAACCACTAAGGAGGACCACCCGATGTTTGGACTGAAAGCAGACTGGTCCCTCGACGTCTTCGAACGTTATTTCACCCTCGGCGACTATGCCGGCGGCGAGGCCCGCTGGTGCCCCGGTTGCGGCGACTTCGCGGTGCTCAACGCCACCCACCGGGTGCTGCGCGACGCCCAGGTGGAGCCGGAGAAGAGCGTCTTCGTCTCCGGCATCGGCTGCTCCAGCCGGATGCCCCACTACGTCGGCACCTACGGCCTGCACGGCCTCCACGGCCGCGCCCTGCCGCTGGCCAACGGCATCAAGTCGCGCCGCCCCGACCTCGACGTGTGGGTCGCCACCGGCGACGGCGACTGCTTCTCCATCGGCGCCGGCCCCTGGATCCACGCCATGCGCCTGAACATGGACATGGTGGTGCTGATCTTCGACAACGGCATCTACGGCCTGACCAAGAAGCAGACCTCGCCGACCACCCCCACCGGCATGCGCACCAACACCCACCCCAAGGGGGCGTTGATGCCGCCGCTCAACCCGCTGACCATCACGCTCGGCATCACCAACATCTCCTTCGTCGCCCAGGTGCCCGACTGGAACCCGCCGCTGCTGTTCGAGACCATCAAGGCCGCCCACCAGCATCGCGGCACCAGCTTCGTCCGCGTGCTCCAGCGCTGCCCGGTCTTCTCCAACGAGTTCAGCAAGCCGATGCAGGACAACCCGGAGCAGATGCTGCTGCTCACCCACGCCGACGGCATCCCGGTGGACGATGCGGTCAAGCGGGTCTTCCCCAACCAGCGGGAGCACGACCCGAGCGACTGGCTCGGCGCCATGGCGCTCGCCCGCGACACCTCGATGATCCCGATGGGGCTGCTCTACCGCGACCCCGACGCGATCGTCTACGAGGACTTCTCCGCCAAGGGGTTGGAGAAGACCAACGAGGAGAAGCTGGCGGCGATCGACAAGGCGCTGGATAAATTCGCAATCTAGGGATCAGGGACCAGGGATCAGGGATCAGGGGCCGCTACGCGGCTTCGGGTTTCTGCCCACCGGTCCCTGATCCCTGACCCCTGATCCCTATCCCTATGAACGCAAAAGTACAACCCCAAGGTTCGCTCCCCTCCCTGCCGATCGTCTCCCGCGATTCGGAAGCGAGCAAGGCGATCATGCGCACCCTGCGCCACTTCCACCTCGGCAACCCCGAGGCGCGGGAGCGGCTGGAGGCGGTCGCCGCCGACTGCCTGCCGGCGCTGCTTGCCCCCTACCGCGACAGCGGCCGGCTGCGCTACGAGTATCCGCTCTACCTGCGCCGCATCCACGACGTGGAGGCGGAGCTGACCCCCGAGCGGCTGGCCCGCCCGCTGTCGGCGTGGCTCGGCGCCGCCGTTGCCGAGGGCGCCCGCCTGTTGCGCGACAACCTGCCGTGGATCGAGCGGGACCTGCGCGAACGGTTGCAGGGCGAGGAGGGGCCTCGTCCCGCAAAGGCGCTGCTCACCGCCGCCGCCGATGCGCTGGCGGCCCAGCTCGCACTGGAGGGGGATAGCGGGGTCAAGCTGCGCGAGGAGCTCGACGCGCTGCTCGCCGCGGTGGACGACGGCGACCAGCTCCTCGGCTACGAGCGCTATCCGGCGATCCACCTGCTGATCCATACCATCCGCAACGTCACCGCCCCGCGCCATGCCGCCCTGCGCGGCGAGGTGGAGGAGAAGATCCGCGGCCTCAAGCGGCTGTTGGAGGTGGAGCGCAGCAAGTCCGCCGAGGCGCTGGCGCCCGAGCGGGTGAAGCGCAGCGTCGGCGTCGCCGGCCTGCGCCTCAACCCCGAGGCGCTCTCCAAGGTGATGGATCACAGCAGCGGTTCGCTGGCGATGTCCGTCGAGCGCAAGGGGCGCATCGAGCAGGCGCTGGCCACCCTGCGCGCCTTTCGCGACGAACCGGTCCTGGTGCGCATCCTCTACAAGGGCTCACTGGTCGACGACAGCTGGTTGCAGAGCGTCCCCGGCTTCGAGGCGCTCGGCGTCGACGACCCGTGCGGCGAGGCCACCGCGGTGTTCGACCGCGAGGCGGGCCGGCTGGCGGCGGTGTTCGCCGCCGTGCGCATCGCCGACCTGGAGCTGGAGGATCGTTACGACCCGTCGATCCACGATCCGTGGTTCGCCAACTTCAGCTGGGAGGCGTTCTCCCACGCCGAGCTGCTGCTGGTGCCGGCGGTGATCGCCCTCGAAGGGGCCGACCGGCTGGCCGGCGAGGGGATGACCTCCTTCTCGCGGCTGCTCAACTCCGGCCGCCCGGTGCAGATCTTTGCCCGCGTGCAGTCCCACAACAACCCCGGCTGCGGGCGTGGCGAGGACCCCTTCCGCAGCTTCCGCACCGAGCTGGGTTACCTCGCCACCGCCCACCGCCAGGCCTTCGTCTCGCAGACCTCGGCGGCGCGCCACGACCACCTGCTGCGCGGCTACCTCGACTCGCTGAGCGCCACCCGCACCAGCATCCACCTGATCAACACCGGCCTGAAGGGCGCCGGCGGGCAGAGCGCGCTGAACGCCTGGCTGGTGGCCGGCGCCGCCCTGGAGGGGCGGGTCCACCCCTTCTTCCGGGTCAACCCCGGCCTCGGCGACTCCGCCGCCGAGCGGGTCGGCTTCGACGGCAACCCGCAACCCGAGCGGGACTGGCCGCTGCACCCGTTCCACTACCGGGACGAGAGCGGGTCGGCGGTGGAGGTGGACCTCCCCTTCACCTTCGCCGACTACTGCCTGCTGATGGAGAACCTGCGCGACCACTACGCCGAGGTCCCGGCCGAGTGCGAGTCCGACGACCTGGTGACCATCGGCGACTACCTCGCCAATGGCAAGGACGATCAGGTCCCCTTCGTCTGGGCGGTGGGCCGTGACGGCACCCTCCATCGGGCGGTGATCTCGCGCACCCTGGTCCACGCCTGCTGCGACCGGCGCAACTTCTGGCGCACCCTGCAGGAGCTGGCGGGGGTGAAGAACCGCCACGTCGAGCTGGCGGTGGAGGCGGCCCGCGCCGAGATCCAGGCCGCCGCCGACGCCGACATCGCGCGCATCCGCGAGGAGTGCGAGGCGGCCCTCCAGGCGGCCCGCGCCGAGGCGGCCGGCGAGGTGATGGGGCGCCTGACCGACGTGCTGATGGGTATGGACTTTACCTCGGGCGCGCCGCGTCCGAGTGTCGCCGCCGGCGCGGCGAAGGCGCCCGCGGCGCCGGTGGTCGAGTCCGAGCCGGAGCCGGTGGAGGCCGAAGCCGAGCAGGAAGAGGAGTCGCTCGGCGGCGACGAGCCGTGGATCGACACCCCGCTCTGTACCAGCTGCAACGATTGTTTGAAGGTCAACCCGCAGGTCTTCGTCTACAACGACGAGAATCAGGCGTACCTGACCAACGTCGAGCAGGCCACCTACGCCCAGTTGGTCGAGGCCGCGGAACTCTGTCCTTCCAAGTGCATCCATCCGGGACAGCCGACGAATTCGGGGGAAGCCGGGTTGGATGAGCTGCGCCTGCGCGCCGCCGCATTCAATTGAAGATCATGGGCGGCGCCTGGATCACCCCGAACGGTGAACGTTGGGTAGGGTGTGCCGACGATAGGAGGCGCACCGGTCGTAACCCGGTGCGCCTCGTCCCTCGGCACACCCTACGCACCGACCGCCCTGTTTCGGGAATTTCCACGGCGACACGTAGGGTGGATAAGCGCAGCGCATCCACCACAACGGAGGCAGCGGGCGTGAAGGTTCATCGGTGCCCGGAAACCTCCGTGAGAGATGAGGGCATGGCAGCTTCGTTCGGTGGATGCGCTGCGCTTATCCACCCTACGGGCAGGGCATAACACGGGTATGCGTCGTCTGTTATGAATTCGTTTTTTACGGCACCGGCGGTAATGACCGGGATCGGTCTCTTCTTCGGGATCATCCTCGCGGTCGCCTATCGCCTGTTGAAGGTCGAGGAGGACCCGCGCATCGCCCGCACCGAGGAGATGCTGCCGGGGACCAACTGCGGCGCCTGCGGCGAGCCGGGCTGCCTGCCGTTCGCCGAGGCGATGGTCTCCGGGCGGGCGCAGCCCTCCGGCTGTACCGTGGCTAGCGGGGATGACATCGAGGCGATCGCCGATTTCCTCGGCGTCGATGCCGGCGAGGCGGAGAAGCGGGTCGCCCGCCTGCACTGCGCCGGCGGCAAGGGGCAGGCCTATCAGATCGCCGAATACCGCGGCTTCGAGAGCTGCCGCGCGGCGGCCACCGTCTCCGGCGGCGGCAAGGGGTGCTCCTGGGGCTGCCTCGGTCTGGCCGACTGCAAGGTGGCCTGCACCTTCGAGGCGATCACCATGAACGCCAACGGCCTGCCGCAGGTGGACGTCGACAAGTGCACCGCCTGCAACGACTGCGTCGAGGCCTGCCCGAAGGATCTTTTCGAGGTGGTGCCGCTGAGTCAAAAACTGTTCGTCCAGTGCAATACGCCGCTGGAAGGCGAGCACGCCACCGCGCTCTGTTCGGTGGCCTGCGACGCCTGCGGCCGCTGCGCCGCCGACGCGGTGCCGGGGCTGATCGCGATGAAGGACAACCTGCCGCGGATCGACTACGAAGGCGGCCTGCCGGTCACCAGCGTGGCGACCCACCGCTGCCCGACGGGGGCGATCCAGTGGCTGGACGGCAATCAATTCGAGGCGTCGTCGGAGGCGCCGGGTTGACGGCGCCACCGCGACCTCTTCCCTGGAGCCTGACGCCTGAAACCTGAAGCCTTATTTACGAATCATGAGCAAACTGAACGATCTAGCCATCCGCCTCTACCGCCGCCTGTTCGGCGCCAAGGACCACTACGCCTTCGGCGGCGTCGCCGACGGGGTGCTCGACGGCCATACCGCGGTGGCGGTGAGCGAGGCGATGCTGGCCGAGGCGGCGGCCTTCGGCGGCGCGCTCGCCGCTGCCCGCCTCGGCTGGCAGCAGGGGCGGCGCGAGGCGCTGGCCAGCGACGGCGCGGAAGGACCGCGGGGTGCGCTCGCCGCCGCCATGGGCCGCGCGCTGGCCGGTCAGCGCGCCTGCGTCTTCCTCGACGGCCCGGAACTGGCCTCCGCGGTCGACCTGCTCGCCAACGCCGCCGGCCGCCACCTGCCGCTGGTGGTGCAGTTGACCAACCGCGCGCTGCCCGCCCACGGAGAGAGCGCCGGTACCGGGCACGAGGCGCTCCACCTGGCCGGAGAGAGCGGCTGCGTGGTGCTGGTCGCCGCCAACGTCCAGGAGGCGGTGGACCTCACCCTGATCGCCCACCGCATCGCCGAGCGGGCGCTCTGCCCGGTGGCGGTGGCCCAGGACAACGAACTCACCGCGCTCGCCCCGCAGGAGGTGAGCCTTGCTGCCGCGGAGCTGGTGGCCCGCTTCCTGGGTGACGCCGACGACGAGATCGACGCGCCGACGCCATCCCAGCAACTGCTCTTCGGCGACCGTCGCCGCCGGCTGCCGCGCTGGCACGACCTCGATCAGCCGATGCTCACCGGTGCCCGCCAGTCGACCACCGCCTTCGCCCTCGGCGCGACCGCCGCCGGCCCGTTCTTCGACGATCACGTCGGCGCGCTGGTGGATGAGGCCTTCGCCGAGTTCACCCGCCTCACCGGCCGCCCCTACGGCCGCCTCTGGACCCATCGCATGGAGGGGGCGGAGCGGGTGCTGCTGCTCCAGGGCGCGGCGGTGGAGAGCGCCCGCGCGATCGCCGACCGGCGCCACAAGGAGCGCCTCGGCGTGGTCGGCGTGCGCTGCCTGCGCCCGGCGCCCGGCGCCGCCCTGGTGGAGGCGCTCGCCGGACGCTCCGCGGTGGCGGTGATGGAGCGTGGCGAGGCCCACCTGGGCGACGACGGCCCGCTCGCCCGCGAGCTGCGCGCGGCCCTTGATCGTGCCTTGGAGAACGGTCGTCACGGTGCCGATTGCCATCCCGGCTACCCGCCGCTTACCGAGGCCAAGCGGCCGCGGCTGCACCGGGTCTGCTATGGCAGCGGCGGCCTGCCGCTGCGCGCCGCCGACCTGGCGGCGCTGTGTGACCGGCTGCGCGACGGCGCGCCGAACCGTCTGGTGCTCGGCGTCGATTTCCACGCCAACACCCCCGAACACCCCAAGCGTCAGGTGATGCTCGACCGCCTGCGCCGCGCCTATCCCGCGCTGGCGGGGATGGGGCTGCGCGGCGCGACGCCGACCGACCTGCGCCCCGAAGGTGCGCTGTCGCTGGCGATCTTCCATCGCGGTGAGGCGCACGCCCTGGTCGGTGAGGCCGGTACCCTGTTGCAGCGGCTGGCCGGTGGGATGACCCGCGGCCGTCCCGGCCTCGACGGCGATCCGTGGAGCCGCGACCGCCTGATCCACGCCCCGGCCGGTCCCGGCTACCCCGGCGACGATGCGCCGGTCGATGCGGCCCTGGTGGCGGGGGGCGAGGGCCTGGCCGCCGCCGACCTCTGCGCCGATCTGGTGGAGGGCGGTGTATTGGTGATCTGCGGCGAGGGGGAGGGGAGTGCGCTGTGGGCGGACCTCGGCCCGCGTAATCGCGAGGCGATCGCCAAGCGCTCGCTGCGTCTCTACCGGCTCGCCGCCGATGCCGGCGAAGAGCCGGATGACTCGTTCGATCCGCTCGCCGTAGAGCGCTCCGGCGCCCGCCGGTTGGGTGCGCTGTTCGCCGCGCTGGTGGCGAGCGAGCGGCTCGACTCCAGCCGCCGCAAGCTGGTGGCCGCCCGCGAGGAGAGTCTCGCCGCCCTCGACGAGGCGGAGCGTGGGTTGCTCACCGCCGAGTTCGAGGCCGGATTCGATGCCGTGGAGTCGCTGGACTACGCGGCGCTTGCTGCTCCCGAGGCGCTTCCCGCCCCCGCGGAGGAGACCCCGCTGGCGGTCCGCCACCTGGGCGGCAGCGACGAGACGTATGAGAGCCTTCCGCGCTTCTGGGATCAGGTGGGCGTGCTCTACCGTGACGGCGAGGCCGACCGCCTCACCGCCGACCCCTACCTCGCCACCGGCGCGGTGCCGCCGCTCAGCGCCACCTTCCGCGACCTCAGCGCCGGCCGTTCGATGCTGCCGCGCTTCGCCGCCGAGCACTGCACCGGCTGCGGCGAGTGCTGGAGCGCCTGCCCCGACAGCGCCATCGGCGCGGTGGCGCTCACCCCGGCGGCGCTGGTCAACGCCGGCATCCAGGCGACCAAGGGCGATCCGCTGCGTCCGCTGGCCTCCAAGCTGGCCGGCCGGGTCAGCGCCATGGGCCGCGCCGGGGAGTTCCGCGGTGCCGCCGCCGGTGAATTGATCACCGCCGCCTGGGCATGGCTCCAGGAGAAGGCGCCGCTCGCCGAGGAGCGCCTCGCCGCGGTGCAGCCCGCCATCGAGCGGCTGGCGGCGTGGGCCGGCCAGCTCCCCCTGGCGATGACCGAAATCCTCTTCAAGGGCGGCGAAAAGGTAAAGAAGGATGACGGCGAGCTGCTCTCGCTGGCGATCAACCCCGACGCCTGCAAGGGGTGCGGCCTCTGCGTCACCCTCTGCGCGGAGGAGGCGCTGATCGCCGAGCCGCAGCAGGGTACCCATCTCGATGCCGCCCGCGCCCTCTGGCGCACCTGGCAGGAGACCCCCGACACCGCCTCGGCGACCATCGAGCGGTTGCGCGAGGGGGGTGAACTCTCCGCCATGGCGGCGATCCAGCTCTCCCGCTACTGCGCCCTGGCAATGGCCGGCGGCGACCCTGCCGAGCCCGGTTCCGGCGAGAAGATCGCCCTGCGCATGGCGCTGGCCGCAACCGAGTACCAGCAGCAGCCGCTGCTCCACCGCTTCACCCTGGAGCTGGGGGAGCTGCGCGAGCGGATCACCGAAAAGGTGCGCGACACCCTCTCCGCGGCGCTGCCCGCCGACGACCTCGACGCCCTGGAGCGCAAGCTGCGCGGCGCCCCCGGCAAGCAGATCGACCTCTCCGCCTTCGAGGGTGCGAAGGGGGTGGAGACCGCCCGCATGCGCCGGCTGGTGGAGCTGGCCCGCGGCCTCAACGATCAGTACCAGCGCCTCTCCGCGGGGCGCTACGGCCTCGGCCGCGCCCGCTTCGGGCTGGCGGTGGCCGCCGGCAGCGTCGCCGAGTGGGCCGGCGCCTTCCCCAACAACCCGTTCCAGGCGCCGGTGGTGCTCGACATGACCGGCGACGCCGGACAGTTGGCGGCGGGGGTGCTCGCCGGGCAGCTGGCGGTGGCGCTGCGGGCGATCGGGTTGATGGAGCAGGCGCGGGAGGAGTTGGGCGAAGGGCGAAGGGGCAAAGAGGCGAAGGGGCAGAACGGGGGCACGAACCCTTTAGCCTCTTCGCCCCTTAGCCCCTTGGCCTGGTCGGATCTGACCGAAGAGCAAAAGCGGGTCTGTCCGCCGTTGATCCTGATGGGCAACGAGGCCGAGCTGGGCGGGCGCGGGCTCTCCCAGGTGGCGTGGCTGCTCAACTCCGGGCTGCCGGTGAAGATCCTGGTGTTGAGCGAGCTGGAGCTGGGGCTCGACACCCGCGGGGTGGCCGCACGACCGCTGGGTACGCTCAACGATCCGCGCAGCGATCTCGGGCTGATGGCGCTGGCCCAGCGCAACGGCTTCGTGGCGCAGACCAGCATCGGGGATGCCGATCACTACCGGGAGAGCCTGCGCCGGGCGCTGCGCTATACCGGGCCGGCGCTGATCCGGGTCCATGCGCCGAGCCCCGCCCGCCACGGCTTCGCCGCCGACGGCGCGGTGGCGCGGGCGCGTCAGGCGGTGGCCAGCCGCGCCTTCCCGCTGTTCCGTTACGATCCGAGCGGGAAGGGGGTGTTCGGCTCCCGTCTCGACCTCGACGGCAACCCCGATGCCTGCGAGCCGTGGGCGGCGGGGGAGGGCGGTGCGCTGCTGCCGGTCCACTGGGCCGCCGGGGAGTCCCGCTTCGCCGCCCACTTCGCGCCGCTGGCCGATGATGCGGCGAGCCCCGCCGAGGCATCGGCGTGGCTCGCGCTGGATGCCAAGGCGCGGGAGAAACGCACCCCTTATGTCGAGCTGACCGGCAAACGCTATCGGGTGAGCGGCGAGCTGTTGGTCCAGACCGAGCGCCTTCAGCACGCCTGGCGCACCCTGCAGGAACTGGGTGGCCTGGTCACCCCGTTCACCGAGCGGGTGCAGCGCGAGGCGGAAGAGCGGGTCGCCGCCGAGCACCAGACGGCGTTGGCCGCACAGCGCGCCGAATACGAGGCGAAGCTCGGAGATCAGGCCGCCGGCATGCAGGGGCAGATGGCGGCGGAGATCAAGCAACGTCTGATGTCGCTGGCAGGTTACCAATAGGGCGGGCCGCGCCCGCCGTGCCGCGGTTCGTGCGCAGCTCGTAGGGCGGATTAGCGTTAGCGTAATCCGCCGGGAACGAGGGCACCTTCGCCGGAGGCAGCTTCGATTCGGCGGATTACGCTAGCGCTAATCCGCCCTACGGGGAGGCTGCCGCGTGAAGGCGTCGATGAGTGTTCCGTTCCAAGCGTCTCCCAAAAAAGGGTGACGTGCAAAAGACAATAGGAAGAATGTGGTTGAAACCGATGCAGGAGATTTTCACGATGCTCACCGTGGTGATGGTGGTGAGGATGCATTCCGTTGCGGCCGCGAAATCCGCCGCCTCTTCACTGAAGCCCGGTACCTGAAGCCTGTAGCCTGAATCCATGTCCTTCCTCTCCTCCCTACTCTCCATCGAGAAGAGCTTCCACCACGGCGTCCACCCGGAAGGCCTGAAGGAGGCCACCGTCGATCTGCCGATCCAGCGGGTGCCCTTCGTCTCGCGCTACGTGATGCCGCTGGGCCAGCACATCGGCGTGCCGGCCAAGGCGGTGGTGCAGGCGGGTGACGCGGTCAAGCGCGGCCAGCTGATCGCCGAGGCCGGCGCCTTTCTCTCCACCTGCCTGCACAGTCCGGTGACCGGGAAGGTGGTCAACGTCGGCCCCCACCGCTACACCGACGGCAGCTTCCAGCCGGCGATCGAGATCGAGGCCGATCCCTACGCCACCCAGCGCCTCGATCCCCAGCCGGCGAAGGATTGGGCGGCGCTCTCCATCGACGAGTTCATCGCCGAGGTGCAGCGGGCGGGGATCGTCGGTCTCGGCGGCGCCGCCTTCCCGGCGCACGTGAAGTATTCGATCCCCGAGACCCTGAAGATCGACGAGATCCTGATCAACGGGGCGGAGTGCGAGCCCTATCTGACCAACGACCACCGGCTGATGGTCGAGCGCCCCGAGGCGATGCTGCGCGGTACCGAGATCCTGATGGCCAAGCTGGGGGCGAGTCACGCCACCATCGGCGTCGAGGACAACAAGCCCGACGCCATCGAGATCCTGCGCAAGCGGATCGGCAACAATGGCGCCATCTCGGTGGTTTCGCTCCCCATGAAGTATCCGCAGGGGGCGGAGAAGATGCTGATCCGCGCGGTCTACGGGCGCGAGGTTCCGGCCGGTCAGCTGCCGCGGGATCTGGGGATCACGGTCAACAACGTCGGCACGGTGGTGGCGATCGCCGACTGGTTCGACCACGGCATGCCGCTGATCGAGCGGGTAGTGACCGTCTCCGGCCCCGGCGCGGCCTATCCGGCCAACCTGATCGTGCCGCTGGGCACCCCGCTGCGCGACGTGCTCAAGTTCTGCGGCGGGCTCAAGGTGGGGACCCGCGAGGTGATCATGGGCGGGCCGATGATGGGCGCGCCGGCGGCGAGCCTCGACGTGCCGGTGCTCAAGGGGTGCTCCGGCATCCTGGCGTTCACCGATGCGGAGACCCGTCTCGGTCAGGAGTACGCCTGCATCCGCTGCGGCCGTTGCCTGGAGGCGTGTCCCTATTTCCTCAACCCCTCGCGGCTGGCGCGGCTGGGCAAGGCGCGCCGCTTCGAGGAGATGCGCGACCAGTATCAGGTGATGGACTGCGTCGAGTGCGGGGCGTGTACCTACGCCTGTCCCTCGAACATCCCGATCGTGCAGCACATCCGCACCGCCAAGGACAACCTCCGGCGCCGCGTATAGGGCGGGTCGCGCCCGCCGTCGGCGGTGGGCAATGAACCGATCGAAAGGGTTTGCACGGCGACGGTAACGGGCATGCCGTGCCCACCCCTCCCTACGGGGTGGGTAACGGAGAGGCCGAATCGGCGCGCACGGCACGCCCTATAGGTTGCCGAGAATCATTTGTGGCGGGGGTAAGGCTTCAGGCTACAGGCGTCAGGCTCCCGGTGAAGAGGAGAGGGTGGTGGAGTGTTGGAAGTCCTTGGAAACTCGATATGTTGAATGGTTTTGTTGGAATTGCAGTGATCGTCGAGTGCGGCACCTGCCTCAATGCCACTCCCTCTTTCCTGGCGCCTGTAGCCTGACGCCTGGAGCCTAATCAGACATCGTCCATGAAAAAGAAAGATCCCAAACTCCTGGTCCAACCCGCGCCGCTGCTGCGCCAGGGCATGACCACCCCCACCGCCATGCGCGACGTGTGGGTGGCGCTGGCCCCGGCGGTGCTCGCCGCGCTCTGGTTCTTCGGCCTGAAGGCGGCGCTGGTGCTCGGTGCCAGCATCGCCGGCGCGGTGGCCACCGAATGGGCCTTCACCGCGCCCGAGAAGCGCAAGATGGCGCTCGGCGACAACAGCGCCGCGCTCACCGGCCTGCTCCTCGGCCTGACCCTGCCGCCGGCGCTGCCGATGTGGATGGCCTTCGTCGGCAGCGTGGTCGCCATCGGCATCGGCAAGGTGATGTGGGGCGGCCTTGGCCAGAACGTCTTCAACCCGGCGTTGGTCGGCCGCGCCTTCCTCCTCGGCACCTTCCCGATCGCGATGACCACCTGGTCGCCGGCGGCCGGCCCCGGCGGCTTCTTCGACGTGCCGGCGAGCGTGCTCGCCGCGCCCTTCATGTCGCCGGTCTACGACGCGATGTCCGAGGCCTCGCCGCTCGGTCTGCTCAAGTTCCAGCACCAGGGCACGGAGTTCCTGCGCCTGCTGCTCGGCAACACCTCCGGCTCCCTCGGCGAGACCAGCGGCCTGCTGCTGCTGCTCGGCGGGCTCTATCTGTGGTGGCGGCGCGATCTCGACTGGCGCATCCCCGCCGCGATCACGGTCGCCGCGGTGGTCTTCTCGACCATCCTCTTCCTGGTCAACGGCGACAAGTACCCGAGTCCGCTCTTCACCGTTTTCTCCGGCGGCTTCCTGCTCGGCACCCTGTACATGGCCACCGATCCGGTCACCTCGCCGGTGACCCCGCGCGGGGCGGTGATCTTCGGCCTCGGCGTCGGTTTCCTGGTGGTGCTGATCCGCGTCTTCGGCGGCTTCCCGGAGGGGATGATGTACGCGATCCTGCTAATGAACGCGGCGACGCCGCTGATCGACCGCTATACCCAGCCGCGGGTGTTCGGGCGGGGGATACAAGAGGGGTCCGCAAATGAACGCAAATGAACGCGAATGTGAAGAGGGCTTCCTGCTGATTCGCGTTTATTTGCGTTCATTTGCGGATGAGAATTCGATATGACCGATACCATCAAGATTGTGCCCGAGAAGGAGCCGAGCAGCTTCGTCCTCGTCTTTGCCCTGGCGCTGGCGGGCTTCCTCTCCGGGCTCGGCATCATCGCCGTCTATGAAGGGACGATGCCGACGATCAAGGCGAACAAGGCGCGCGAGCTGCGCGAGGCGGTGTTCAAGGTGCTGCCCGGCGTGACCCAAATGCAGCGGCTGGAGTACCGCGACGGCAAGCTGGTGCCGGAGAAGGGGCAGGGCGACAGCGAGAGCAGCGTCTACGCCGGTTACGACGAGGCCGGCCACTTCGTCGGCTACGCCGTGCCCGGCGAGGGTCCCGGCTTCCAGGACACCATCAGCCTGCTCTTCGGTTACCTGCCGGACCAGCGCAAGATGGTCGGCATGGTGATCCTCGACAGCCGCGAGACCCCCGGCCTTGGCGACAAGATTTACAAGGACGCCGACTTCGTCGCCAACTTCGACGATCTCTCGGTGGACCCGATGATCGTCGCGGTGAAGAAGGGGACCAAGTCCTCGCCCAACGAGATCGACGCGATCACCGGTGCCACCATCTCTTCCAAGGCGGTGGTGCGGATCATGAACGAGGCGCGCCTGCGCTGGGAGAAGCGGTTGCCGCCGCCGGGGCATGAGCCGGCGTTGGAATAGGAAGAAGGCGTCAGGCTTCAGGCGCCGGGCTTCCGGTGGGGGCCGTGGTAGCGTAACGGTCGCGGTCCTGGTTTGGCGTCTTCCTGTTGGGCGCGAGATTGAATGGTTATCGAGTGATGCGGATTGGATGTAGATCTGAATTCATGGTGCGGGGTGTCTTCGGCGTGAAGAGCGGGCGTAGGGTGTGCCGAGGAACGAGGCGCACCACTTCGAAACCGGTGCGCCTCCTATCGTCGGCACACCCTACCAAGTGTCCGTCTTTCCGGAGGACAGACCATTTGTCGTCCGCAATCCACAACCGACTGGCACGGCCCTCTTGCCTGACGCCTGAAGCCCGGAGCCTGGAGCCTTCCCCCCAATGAGCACGAAACAGCTGGATACCTACGAAGAGCTGATGAAGGGCCTGTGGCGCGAGAACCCGGTGTTCGTCCAGGTGCTCGGCATGTGCCCGACGCTGGCGGTGACCAACACCGCGCTCAACTCCCTGGTGATGGGGGTGGCGACGCTGTTGGTGCTGGTGGGATCGAGCTTCCTGGTCTCCTCGCTGCGCCGTTGGGTGCCGAAGCAGGTGCGCATCTCGCTCTACGTGATCATCATCGCCACCTTCGTGACCATCGTCGACTACTCGCTGTTGGCGCTGATGCCGGCGGTACACAAGGAGCTGGGGGCGTTCCTGCCGCTGATCGTCGCCAACTGCATCATCCTCGGCCGCCAGGAGGCGTTCGCCTCGCGCTACGGGGTGAAGTACGCGGTGGTCGACGCGGTCGGCATGTCCGCCGGCTTCACCATCGCCCTGCTGGCGCTGGGCAGCGTGCGCGAGATCCTCGGCACGGGCTCGCTGTTCGGTGTCCCGCTGTTCGGTGCCCACTTCGAGCCGTGGGTGATCATGATCCTCCCACCGGGCGGCTTCCTCACCCTCGGCCTGATCCTGCTCTTCCTCAACTGGGCGACGGAAAAAAAGAAGGAGTTCATGGCGCAGGTGGCGGTGGCGGAGCGGGAAGGGGTTTGACGAAGGCTTCAGGCTTCAGGTGTGAGAATGGTTCTTAATTATGGTCCTCAAAATGTGCGATGAACGGGTTCGAATAGCACGGCCCTCTTACCTGGTGCCTGGTGCCCGTAGCCAGGAGCCTTTTTCGACTCACAAGGAGTCGGGCAATGGATAATCTCGTTTGGATCTTCATCAGCGCCCTGCTGGTCAACAACTTCGTCCTCGCTTACTTCCTCGGCCTCTGTCCGTTCCTCGGCGTGTCGGGGCGGCTGGAGACCTCGTTCCGGCTCGGGTTGGCGACCACCTTCGTACTGGTGGTGACCGCCATCTGCGCGTGGTTCCTCAACACCTACGTGCTGATCTACGCCCCCTACCTGCGGCTGATCAGCTTCATCGTGGTGATCGCCTCCACCGTGCAGTTCATCGAGATGTCGATCAAGAAGCTGAGCCCGTCGCTGTTCAAGGCGCTCGGCATCTTCCTGCCGCTGATCACCACCAACTGCGCGATTCTCGGTCTGGCGATCTTCGCCACCAACCGCGGCTACGGCTTCTGGGAGGGGGTGGTCTTCGCCCTCGGCGCCGGCGCCGGCTTCACCCTGGCGATGGTGCTGATGGCCGGCATCCGCGAGGAGACCGAACTCTCCAACGTCCCCGCGCTGATCCGCGGCACCGCCTTCAACCTGATCGTCGCAGGCGTCCTGTCGATGGCGTTCATGGGGTTCGCGGGGCTGTTCAGCGCGGCGTGAAAGCGAGGTGAAAGGTTCAAGGTGAAAGGTCAAAGGGCCTTCGTTTGGCGTGCTTCCGGCCACCGTCGGCGTGGTGGTCGATGACGTCTGTTGGATGGCACGGTCCTTCTTTCCTTTAACCTTTTACCTTTGACCCTTAACCTGGTTCGTTAATCCCATGACCCAACTCCTCGCCCTCCTCGGAATCACCGCGCTGTGCGGCGGCTGGATGGTGTTCCAGCTCTGGCTCGCCAAACAGGACCCGTCCAAGAAGGAGCCCTTCCGCCCCGGCTGCGGCGCCTGCGGCAACGGCGCTTGTGGGAAGAGGGATTCGTGACGTCAAGGGTGTCTCCCGGATCACCCGGCGGTCAGCTCGTCGATCTTTTGGAGCAACTCGATCCCGGTTGGCGCGCTGACGTCCAATACGGATCGGCGTTTCGAAACAGCTCCACGGACGAGTCGTGAAAATGACTCCCTCCCGCGACCCGACGGGAGGAAGGAAGGGGCTTTTCGAGAAGAGTCCTTTTTCTCTATAGTCTATTTCGCTATATGAGCCCGCAAGGACGTTACCTGGCCCCGCAATCCCAATCATCGGTGAAGCGCCCATGCAGGAATCTCTCTCTCGCGCCAAGATCCTGGTCGTCGACGATGTGGTCGGGAACGTCCTCGCCCTGCGTCTGCACCTGCGGGCAGAGTACGAAGTGCTGGCGGCCTCCGGCGGCTTGGAGGCGTTGCGGCTGGCCTGCGACGAGCAGCCGGACCTGATCCTGCTCGACGTGATGATGCCGGAGATCGACGGCTATGAGACCTGCCGCCGGCTCAAGGCGCAGGCCGACACCGCGGAGATCCCGGTGATCTTCGTTACCGCCTGCGACGACAGCCACGAGGAGCAGCAGGGATTCTCGGTCGGTGCGGTGGACTACATCACCAAGCCGTTCAACGCGCCGGTGGTGAAGGCGCGGGTGCGTACCCACGTGGAGCTGAAACGGCAGCGGGATCTGCTGCGTACGCTCTCCTTCATGGACGGCTTGACCGGCTTGGCGAACCGCCGCCGTTTCGACGAGTGCCTCGCGCTGGAGTGGAAGCGCTGCGCCCGGATGGAAGAGCCGCTATCGGTGATCATGATCGACGTCGACCATTTCAAGCGTTTCAACGATCACTACGGCCACCAGGCGGGGGACGACTGTCTGCGCCAAGTGGCCGGCGCGGTGG
This sequence comes from Endothiovibrio diazotrophicus, assembly GCF_054657215.1. Taxonomy (NCBI): domain Bacteria; kingdom Pseudomonadati; phylum Pseudomonadota; class Gammaproteobacteria; order Chromatiales; family Thioalkalispiraceae; genus Endothiovibrio; species Endothiovibrio diazotrophicus. The sequence continues at coordinate 4,083 of NZ_BAAHXB010000026.1, read as the reverse complement.
CCTGCCAGGTCAACCGGCCCGGCGATCTGGTGGCCCGCTACGGCGGCGAGGAGATGGTCTGTCTGCTGTCGCAGACGGATCTGGAGGGCGCGCGTCGGGTGGCGGAGCGGATCTCCGCCGCGGTGGCGGAGCTGGCGATCCCCCATGCCGATTCACCCACCGCGGCGACGTTGACCCTGAGCCAGGGCATCGCCTGCCGGGTGCCGGCCCGCGATACGCCGCCGGAGCCGCTGATCGAGGAGGCCGACGGTCGCCTCTACGAGGCCAAGGCGGCGGGCCGCAACGCGGTTTTCGGTTGATCCATGGTCCGCGGGCCCTCCTCGCTCAATTATCCGCTGCTCCGTTTCCTGGCGCTGTTCCTGCCGGTCGCCCTGGTGGTGCTCGGCGCCGTCTGGCTCGCGGGACGCGCCGACCTCGAGAAGCGTGTGAGCGAGCTGCGGGCGGCCGACACATTGAGTGTCGGCTTGGCGGCCGGGGCGCTGGAACAGCGGCTGATCGGGGTGTCGCGCGACCTTTTCGTGCTCGCCAACCAGAGCTCCCTGCGTACCGCTCTGCAGGCGCCGACGCCGGCCAATCTCGCCCATCTGGCCAACGACTTCAGCAATTTCTCCCTCAACAAGCGGGTCTACCAGCAGTTGCGCTGGATCGACGAGCAGGGCCGGGAGCGGGTGCGGGTCGATTGGGTGGACGGAGGTCCGCGGGTGGTGCCGGCCGCCGAGCTCCAGGACAAGAGCGACCGCTACTACTTTACCGATGCCTTCCGCCTGGCGCCGGGCGAGCTGTTCGTCTCGCCGCTGGACCTGAACGTCGAGCACCACCAGGTGGAGGTGCCTTACCGGCCGATGCTCCGGCTCGCCACGCCGGTGGCTGACCATGCCGGGGTCAAGCGCGGTATCGTGCTCATCAACTACGCCGGCAGCGATCTGCTGGAGGCCTTCGATCGCGGGGGCGAGCGGATCCGCGGCCACCTTGCGCTGCTCAATCGCGACGGCTACTGGCTGCGCAGCCCGCAGGCCGATGAGGCGTGGGGGTTCATGTTCGGCCGCGACGAGACCTTCGGCCGGCGTCACCCCGAAGCCTGGCAGCGGATCGGCACCGGCGGCCGCGGGCAGTTCGAGGATGCGCAGGGGCTGTGGACCTACCGTACCGTCCTTCCCCTGGAGATCGGCGAGCATCCGGCGATGGGGCGGGAGGGGACGGGGGGGGGATACGCCTGGCGGGTCGTGGCGCATGTCGGCCACGAGGCGCTGGTCTCCGCCCGCAACGCCGTGGTGAGTCGCCTCGCCCCGCCCGCGGCCCTGCTGCTCGGGTTGTTTGCGGTCGGCGCCTACTGGCTGACGCGCACCGAGCGGGCGCTCGCCCGCTCGGCCGCGGAGGTGGCGGAACTCTATGAACTCAATCACATGATGGTGGCCGAAGCACCGGTCGGGATCGCCGCCTACCGGGCCGACGGCGAGTGCCTGTTCGCCAACGGCGCCCTGGCGCGGATGGTCGATGCGGAAGAGGCGCATCTGCGGGTGCGGAATTTTCGTCGGGTCGATGCCTGGCGCGCGGGCGGGTTGCTCGAAGAGGCCCGGGAGGCGCTGGAGAGCGGACAGCCACGCCACCACGAAGGCCGCCTGGAGAGTGTCTCCGGCCGCGAGGTGTGGGTGGAGTGCCATCTGGTTCCCTTCGCCAGTGGCGGCGAGCGGAACCTGCTGCTCATTGCCAATGACGTCAGCGTCTCCCGCGCCGCCGAGCAGGCGTTGATCGAAGGACGTCAGGCGGCGGAGGAGGCAAGCCGGGCGAAGAGCGCCTTCGTCGCCAACATGAGCCACGAGATCCGCACGCCGCTGAATGCCATTATCGGCTTCACCCAGCTTGCGCGAGAGCTGGAGGCGGAGCCGCGGCTGGCGGATTACCTGGGCAAGATCGAGCGCTCGTCCCGTCATCTGCTGGGGATCGTCAACGACCTGCTCGACTTCTCCAAAATCGAGTCGGGGCGGATGGAGCTCGACCAGGTCGAATTCCAGTTCGATCAACTGCTCAACGAGAGCGCCGGGATGATCGGCAACCGAGCCGAGGAGAAGGGGCTGGAGCTGGTCTATCGGGTCTCCCCCCGGGTGCCGCTGCAGGTGGTCGGCGATCCGCTGCGGCTGATCCAGGTGTTGAACAACCTGCTCGGCAATGCGGTGAAGTTCACCGATCGTGGCGAGGTGGAACTGCGGGTGGAGGTGGCGGCCCTGGCGGCGCGAGGGGTGGATCTGCGCTTCGAGGTGCGCGACAGCGGTATCGGCATGACCGAGGAGCAGCGGCTGCGGCTCTTCACCCCCTTCACCCAGGCCGACAGCTCGATCACCCGGCGTTTCGGCGGTACCGGTCTGGGGTTGACCATCAGCCGCCGGTTGGTGGAGCAGATGGGGGGGGTGATGGAGGTGCGCAGCGCCCCCGGAGAGGGGAGCGTATTCCTGTTCACGGTTCATCTGGAGCGGCCTTCCGCCGAGCAACGGACGTCGCCGCTCCACCTGCGCGGAGGCCGGGCGCTGGTGGTGGACGACGTGGCGAGCGCCCGGCAGGCCGCCGCCCAGATGCTGGAGGCGTGGGAGATGACGGTGGTCACCGCGGCGGACGGGGTCGAGGCGCTGGCCGCGGCGCGTGAGCAGGGGCCGTTCGACCTGATCCTGATGGATTGGGAGATGCCCCGCATGGATGGGGTGGCCGCGGCCCGCGAAATCGCGGAACACGCCGTCGACAAGGGACGGTCGCCGACGCCGGTGGTCATCATGGTCACCGCCCACTCGCGGGATCGGCTGACGCGTGCCGCCCCCTCCTTGCCGGTCGCCGCGGTGCTGGAGAAACCGTATACCCCTTCCGACATCATGGATGCGGTGGTCACCGCGCGTGAGGGGGCCGTGGTGGAGGAGGTGCGCAACCCGCCGAGCGGTGATTGGCGGGCGTTGGCCCGCCCTTTGGCGGGGGCGCGGGTACTGGTGGTGGAGGACAACTCGATCAACCAGCAGGTGGCCCGCGATATCCTGAAGAGCGCGGGGATCGCCGCCACCGTGGCCGGCAATGGCGAGGAGGCGTTGGAGCTGCTGCGTCTCCAATCGTTCGACGCGGTGCTGATGGACATCCACATGCCGGTGATGGACGGTCTGGAGGCGACCCGCCGAATCCGTCGGGAGTCCTCCTGGGCGCAGTTGCCGGTGATCGCCATGAGTGCGGCGGCGATGACCCAGGACCGCAACGCCTGTTTCGCCGCCGGCATGAACGACCATGTGGCCAAACCCGTCGATCGCGACCAGCTCTTCGGCACCCTGGCGCGCTGGATCGGCCCGCCGGATCGGCCCGAGCGGCCTCCGCAGGAGGAGGCTTCGCCGAGCCGCGGGCAGGCGCCGGAGAGACCGCCGCCCCTGGAGGGGATCGACGTGGTCGGGGCGATGAAGCGGATCGACTGCGACTGGCCCGCTTTCCGGCGCTTGCTGAGCGGTTTTCGCGACAGCTACTCCGAAGGCGCAATGCCGATCATCCGCCTTTGGCAGTCAGGGGAGCGCGAGCGAGTAAGGCTGGAGGCCCACGCGATCAAGGGGGCCGCCGCCGCCCTCGGCATCGAGCCGGTGCGAGCGGCCGCCGCCGAACTGGAGGCGCTGGCGAAAGAAGACGCACCGTTGGACACCGCGGTAGAGACGCTCGAAAGACGCCTGGGGTCGCTTCTGGAGGTGCTTGCGGGGCTCGACGGGGAGTCGGTCGAAACGGCACAGGCCGTGGCCGCTCCGGAGCAGGCTCACCCGCTGGCCACGGAGCTGGACCAGCTATTGAAGCGCCACTCCCTGGATGCGCTGGAGCGCTGCGCGCAGTTGCGGCCCCACCTGCCGGAGGAGGCGTTCGCGCGGCTGGAGAAGGCGGTGAACCGGCTCGATTTCACCGCCGCCAGCGCCGTGCTCGCGGAGCAGTTCGCCGGGTTAGGGCCCGCGAAAGAATAACTTCCTGTTTTGGAATGCCGATCTACTCCGCCCGGCGGCGTTGCGCAAAGGGTTGCATACAACGGGTATGCGCCCCCTTGCGCGCCTTGCCGGACGGGCGTCGATCTACTCCGCCCGGCGG
>NZ_BAAHXB010000025.1:0-54477 GCF_054657215.1 Endothiovibrio diazotrophicus | reverse complement strand
CGAGACCACTACCAACAGGTCGTAGTCCGAGAAATAGCGGTGGATCGGGTCCTCGACCCAATCCCCGCGGGCGTAACTGCCGAAGAGCACCAGCCAGTCGAGGGAAACGGTCGAGCAGAGCACCTCCTTGATGCGTTCGAGCTGATACCGCTTCGCCTCCGGGAGGTGGTCGAGGGTGTTGGTAAGGCAGCGAGGGGCCTTGTCGGGTGGATCGGAAGGGGCGGTGGTCATGGCATGAGCGACGAAATGACCGTGTTGTTTTGCACAGTATCGGAAGGTTGCCGCCGTCTTTCAAGGGAGGGCGATCAATTTCCTCCCCATTCCGGTGGCACCCAGCGCCCCTTGACCCCTATATACCCTGCTGATATGGTATGCGCATGAGGCCCACCGACACCGATTATTCGCTGGGGACACTCCTGGATCTGGACGGCAATGTGGTGGCTAAAACATGAGCATAAAGACGATTAAAGTCGGGATTCTGTCTTGGGAGAAATATCAGGAAAGAACGCTGGCAATTGCTCGGGGCGAACTCAAGCCCAAGCCGAGCGACCCGAAAATTTACTTCCCCTCTCTCAAGGCCGCTGGAGAAATCCTCAGCGAAAAGAATCTTGAGCTATTACGGGTAATCGCCACAAGAAAGCCCGGCTCCATATCCGAATTGGCACCCATGGTCCATCGGGCGCAGTCGAACCTGACGCGCACTCTCCGCAAAATGGAGCAGTACGGTCTCATTGAAATGGTGCCGGAAGGTAAGGCCGTCAGACCGGTAGCAAAGGCGAACAAAGTTCATGTCGAGGCCGATTTCAATCTCGCAGCAGCCTAGTCATGAGCGAGCTCCCCCCTCACATTGCGTCACAGGTGGCCTTGATTCAAATGCTCATACTAGCCACATCTTGAACGTAGGCATTGCACAAAAACAAAGACCTGACCCTAACGGTTTTCCTAACGATTTCCATAAGTCTTGGTAAAATAGTAGAACGAGTCCTAAGTAGGAACTAAGACATGGCTAAAATCCTTAAATATCAAAAGCGTAGAACCTCCCCAATGTTGGTCGAGGATACCGCGCGCCCTCTCATAAGTCTTCATCTAGGAGACTCTCTTGAAAACTACGAAAAGTGGCCTAGCCCCACAGCAATTGTTTCTGATGGCCCTTATGGATTAGCCAAATTTCCCGGTGAGCCTAACGGTGTAGATAGTCTAGCTGAATGGTATGCCCCACATATCGCCGAATGGAGTAAAAAATCAACCGCCGAAACAACACTTTGGTTTTGGTGTTCCGAATTGGCCTGGGCGGAAGTTCATCAAGTTTTAAAGCTTCACGGGTGGAAGTACAAAGCCGCGCATATTTGGGATAAAGGTATAGGTCATGTCGCTGGCAATTGCAACGGAGATACAATTCGAGGTTTTCCCGTTGTAACGGAAATATGCGTTCAGTATGTTAGAGAAATACAACTTCGTGATATAGAGGGAAAACCCTGTTCAATAAAAGAATGGCTCCGTAGCGAGTGGCTGCGAAGCGGTTTGCCTTTATATAAAACTAATGAAGCATGCGGAGTAAAAAACGCAGCCACAAGAAAATACTTTACTCAATGTCATTTATGGTACTTCCCGCCTCCCGAAAAGATGGAAATATTGGCTAACTACGCTAATAAATATGGCCAATCCACAAATAAGCCATATTTTTCTCTCGACGACACTTCTCCATTAACGGCAATAAAGTGGAGTCGCATGAGAGCAAAATGGAATCATACGCATGGAATAACCAACGTATGGCAAGAACCCGCTGTTCGAGGGAAAGAACGTATCATAAAGAAAGGAATGAAATCGCTTCATGCAAATCAAAAACCTTTAACTTTAATGGATCGAATTATCTCCGCGTCCACCGATCCAGGTGACATCGTATGGGAACCCTTCGGTGGACTATGTTCTGCATCGGTAGCTTCGCTAAAGCTTGGTCGCGCTTGCTATGCATCAGAAGTAATACCGGAGTATTTTGATGCTGCATCTGAACGAATAAAAGAAACTTATAAGGAACTGCCGTATTATGAGCGAAAGCGTAATACCTAATCCCCCGGAACCCATCGGTCCAAATGAGAGCTGGGAACACTACGAGCTATACTTGGCAGTTAAGAAGGCGGTCTATTCACTGCCTTCTAATTTTGAAAGCTCGTTAAATATTGACGGTGTTCTTGCAACTGACCTCTTTGCCTTCAACTCATCACTTGGGGCCACAATTGAGCAACAAGTTGTCAATTCACTGAATAGGCTTCGTTCCGTCTGGGATCCAGAGCAGCATTATGCACTTTATGAATTTGAGCGGCAGCCTCAAACATTCCCAGACGTCGTACTAAAAGCAAGTGCTCCCAATGTAACACCAACAATTATTCTTGGTATTGAGCTCAAAGGTTGGTACATCCTTGCAAAGGAAAAGGAACCTAGCTTTAGGTACAAAGTAACTCCCGCCGTATGCGCGCCAGCTGATTTACTTGTTGTAGTTCCGTGGGCTTTGCAAAACGTAATTTCAGGATCTCCTATAGTATTTGAACCTTTCGTAATGGGGGCGCGTCACGCTGCCAAGTATCGAAACTGGCATTGGGAGCACAAGCGAAAAGGAACATCAAAAAAAGGTATACACCTGTCCACAGTAGAACGATCCTATCCGACAAAATCCGATATGATTTCAGATCGCCCCGAAAGTGATGGCGGTGGCAATTACGGGCGATTAGCCCGCTCTGGTGTAATGGAAGAATATATCTCCAAGTTATTTACAGACAAACTTGCGGGAATTCAGCTTTCTGCTTGGCAGCAATTTTTATCAATATTCACCGAGAGCGCGTCTGAGAGTGATATTGATATTGCGCTACAAAGAATTGCTAAGAACGCCACATTATCAAGCTCTGATCCTAATGCAACCAAACGCCTAGCCGAGAAATTCCGAGAAACAGCTGACCTGCTAGAGCAATCATAAAAAATCTAACATGCGGCCAAACTCCGAACTCGGACCACCCAAAGCGGCTTTCGCTGCGCTACAGCCACACCGCTTTGGGTGGCCGGTTAGCCTTGACGTTATGGCTAAAAGGGGTAGTTCCAGGTGATACTAGAAGATTTACGAATTAATATAGAAAATATTTTAGGGAATTTAAAACCGAATAAGCTTTCGGCATATAAACTAACACAAAACAGATTGCATGAAGTTAACGTGGCAAATGATATCATATATCGCCGCACATATACTGGATTTTACGTTTTAAGGCTGCCGAAGTCAGAAGCATATAACTTGTATTTTACTCTTATAGAAAAACACAAAAACAATAATGCGATCTCCCTAAATTATATTTTGAAAGAACTAAAATATGTCACCGGAAGGATAGAAACATCTTTTGGATCAAAGCTACTTGCCACGATAAACCCAAATGTTGCTCCGTTAGATAAAATTGTTTTAGGCAATCTTGGTTTATCGTTACCTTCTTATAATGCTCATGACAGAATGCAAGAATGCGTAAAAACACATAAAGCCCTAGTGGAAAAAATGAATCACCTAATTACTCTGCCGGAGTTTATTCCACTCAAAACAAAGTTTGAACAACGCTTTCCTGATTATACCTTCACAGATACAAAGATTCTTGATTTGTTATTGTGGCAATATAGGACGCCATAATGAATAAGGTTAGATCGTGTTCGCTGAGCGCGGCGAACCACGATCTGAACCGTTTGTTGGACAAGCCGTGGTCTAGGTAGGGCGGTGTTTTTCAAGATAGTTGTCGCGTTTTTGCGATCACGCCGCACCGGCGCGGTCGTCGTTGGCTCGCTCCGGATGCAGGGCGACCGAGTCGATGGGCGCCCGGTTCCTGACCAGCGTGCTGGATTCCTCTCCTTCGCCTGAGCGTATACCTGCTCGCGCTTGCTCAGGATCGCGTTGTCTTCACCACGGTGGCGCTGCCCGGGGTGACGCGTGGAACGCTGCTCCGCCCGCCGTACCCGCCTCGGCGACCCGTCCCGCTGTCCCCGCTGCGGCTGCAACCTCCAACGGCCGCAACAGGCCGAGAGGGCGGCCCGCCGGGCCATCGCCGCCGCCCTCACGGCACTGGCGCGAAAACGACCGGAAGAGGCCCTGCACCATGCCCGCCACGCACGGCGGCTGAAGGACGGAGACGCCGCCCGGCTACTGGGGTGGTACGTCCGAAAAAGCGCCGAAACCGATCCCGGCGACCGAGCGGGCGGAGAAAACCGCGACGCGCTGTAGGCTTAGAGTTTCGCGGGCCTTAGTAGCCTCGTTCGCCCTCGTGACCACCCAGCGCCTCCTCGCTGACCACCGCCCACAGCATCCGCGCCATGGTCTCCGGGGCGATGATGGTGTGGCGGTTGCCGCTCGCCTGCATCTGCTCGCGCAGCCCCTTGCGCACCGCCGGAGCGCCGGTGAGATCGAAGATGACGTCGACGCGGCCGCCCATGGCGACGATCTCGTCGAGGGTCTTCACCTCGATCCCCTCCTCCACCGCCCGCTGCCGCCCGGGGGTGTCCTCCAGCTCGGCAACGCAGAGGATGTTGATCCCCCGCGACTTCAACCGCAGCATCTCCTCCAGGAAACGCTCTCCCACCTCACCCAGGCCCACCAGGGCGATATCGGCAACGGTAACCGCTTTCATGACTTCTCCTTCATCGTTGTATCGCGTCATCAACACTGAACATGGAACGTTACGGCACCTACGGCGGGCCTGTCGAGCGGTGATCCCCGCCATAGGCACCAAATTCAGGAGTAAACGCCGATCCGATGAATTTGTTCAACGAAAGAGGTGCTTGCCGACAGGCTGGCGTTTCACTAGGGAATGTCGTCCACTGCCGCAGCCACGGCCGCGAAGCGATCGGCCAACGCCGCCAGACTGGCCCGCTGCACCTCACCCGCCGAGACCATTCCCCCCTTGCCGTCGGGCAGATCGCGGGTCGCGGTGACCGACGCCACCACGGTGGTGGTGTAGCCCAGATCCAGCGCCGCACGCACCGTGGAGCTGAGACACATGTGGGTCATGAAACCGACGACGATCAACTTCCTGCGGCCGGTGGCGTCGATCGCCCGTTGCAGGCCGGTGCCGGCGAAGGCGTTGGGCAGCCGCTTTTCGATCACCGTTTCACCCGCCACCGGGGCCATCGGCGCGGCGATGGCGAAGTAGGGGCCGTCGGGGTCGAACAGACCGGGAGCTCCGCGGTGGACCACGTGGATCACCGGTGTCCCCGCCGCCCGCGCCCGCTGCAACAGCCGCCGGCCTGCGGCCAGCGCCGCGTCGATGCCGCTCAACGGCAAGGCGCCGTCCACATATTCCCGCTGCGCGTCGATCACCACCACGACGCTCTCGGAGAGGGCGGACGGGGCGGGGTGGGCGCCGGCCATTTCGAACAGGGTGGCCGGCGGTTCGGCGGCGAACAGCAGGGTGGGAAACAGGCTCAGCAGCAGCGACAGTCTCTTCACGGAGTCTCTCCTCTTGGTTAAGTGAGACCCCAGGGTGCGACTTCAGAGAAGGTCGCCGTAGTGGCAGAATAGCCAAAAACCGTGCAGCTTCTGCCATGCCCGAAATCGCCCTGCTGATCGAACCCGGCGCCACCCCCTCCAGCGTCACCGCCACCCTCGACCTGTTCCGCATCGCCGAACGCCTGGCGCCGGAAACGGCGTGTACGCTCTCCCTCTTCTCCACCGACGGCGGCCCCGTGGAACTCTCCGCGGCGCTACGCATCGACACCCGCCCCCTCCCCGCCCGGCTGGAGGGTTTCGACACGGTGATCCTGCCCGGCTTCTTCGCCATCGACGAGGACGATCTGCTGATGCGACTGGCGACTCAATGGCAACCGGTGATCGAGCGGCTCGCCGCCCTCGATCCGGCCACCCCGGTGGCCGCCAGTTGCTACGGCACCTTCGTCCTCGCCGAGAGCGGCCGACTCGACGAGCGCGCCGCGACCACCACCTGGTGGCTGCGCGAGGCCTTCACCCGACGCTACCCGCGGGTACGCCTCGACGCCGACCGGGCGCTGGTGGAGGACGGTGCGGCGATCACCGCCGGGGCGATGACCGCCCACACCGACCTCTCCCTGCACGTGCTGCGCCGCCTCCAGGGGCACGCCCTGGCCCGCCGGGTCGGCTCGATCATGCTGGTCGACGAGGGGCGCGCCTCGCAGCGCCCGTTCATGGCGCTGCAACGCCGCTTCGCCGAGCCGCTGACCGATGCCGCGGTGGCGTGGATGGGGTCCCGCCTGGGCGAGCGGCTCACCGCGCAGGAGCTGGCCGCGGCGCTGCACGTCAGCTACCGTACCCTGCACCGGCGCTTCCACCGCACCACCGGCCAGCCGCCACTGGGCTACCTGCAGGCGCTGCGCGTGGAGCGCGCCAAGGAGTTGCTGGAGACCACCCGCCTGGGAGTCGAGCAGATCGCCAACCGGGTGGGCTATGACGACCTCTCCGCCTTCCGCCGCCTGTTCAAGCGGCTCACCTCGGTGACCCCCGCCGGTTACCGGCAGCGCTTCCGCCGTTCGCCGACGGGAGGGGGATGACGAGGTCCGACGGTTCCTGCTGCACGCCTCGATCGACGAGGAGAAGTTCCGCCCATCGCTGCGCCAAGCCTTCGGCCGCGCCCTCGGGATCGACCGCTCGTCCGTCATCGACCTGCCCGGCGACCCGCCAAGAAATGCGCGTAGGACCGCGTCCCAGCGAGGTCTCGCGCATTCAGATGTAGGAGCGGCCCTAGGCCGCGATGGCGCCGTCTCCGTTCCTACCGCGAGCCGAGTTGAAGATCCCACTCCGTCGCCATCGCGGCCTAAGGGCCGCTCCTACAGCGGAATAGGGAAAATCGTCGCGCGCCGGACGCCGGGACGGCGGCCGGCGCGCTGCGGGGCGCTACCCCACCCGGCCCAACGCCTCGCGCCGATAGGCCACCAGGTCCTCGATGCTCAGCACCGGCATGCCGTGGCGCCCGGCGAAGTCGACCACCTGCGGCAGCCGCGCCATCGTCCCGTCGGGGTTGGTCAGCTCGCACAACACCCCGGCCGGGCGCAGCCCTGCGAGCACCATCAGGTCCACCGTCCCCTCGGTGTGGCCGCGGCGGGTGAGCACCCCGCCCGGCTGGGCGCGCAGCGGGAAGACATGGCCGGGGCGGGCCAGGTCGTCGGGGGTGGTGGCCGGATCCATGGCGGTACGCACGGTGGTCACCCGGTCGGCGGCGGAAACCCCGGTGGTCACCCCCTCGCGCGCCTCGATCGAGACGGTGAAGGCGGTGCCGTTACGGCTGCTGTTCTCGTTGACCATCATCGGCAGTTGCAGCCGGCGCACCGCCTCGTCGGTGAGGCAGAGGCAGACGATGCCGCTGCATTCGCGGATCAGCAGCGCCATCTGCTCGGCGCTGACCGACTCGGCGGGGAAGATGAGGTCGCCCTCGTTCTCCCGCTCCTCGTCGTCGACGAGCAATACGCCGTCGCCGCGGCGCAGGGCATCGAGGGCCCGCTCGACGCGGGTCCGCGGCGCGCCGAAGCGGGCCAACAGGGAAGGTTCTTGGATCTGATTCATGGAGTGCTCCTAAATGAAAGGTTCCAGAATCAGGGCGTAACGGGACGTGCCGGTCCCCGGCGAGCAGGCGAACGAAATCGACCGCGTCCCCGGAAAACCGGCGAACAGGCGCAACGAAACCCGACCGCCGCGGCCGGGTTTGCGCAAGGCCTTATCCTCTCCCATCCGGACTGTCACCGTCGGCTCCGGCCTCTCACCGGATCTGCTTGACCCCACGCGGAAGCGTGGGCGCTCGCGGGCTCCTCCGTCACTGCGGAGATACCGCCGGTGGGGAATTTCACCCCGCCCTGAGAATAAGTGGATCATGATGCTCTGATAGAGCACCGCCGAAGATACCGGCGGGCGAGGGGGCGACGCAAGCCCCCTTTCCGACCCCGTAGGTCGCGGCTACCGCTGCGACGCGAACGGGGGCAGCGGGGTGTGAACACCGGCGCCGCGACCGAACGGACCCTACCGTCCGGCAAGGCTCGAGGACGGAAAAGGCGCCGCTGCCCCCGTTTCCGTCGCCGCGGTAGCGACGACCTACACATTCGGGCGGACACGGCGCGCAGGGTGGTACGACGCGGCCCGACAGGCTAGCCTTAACCAAATGGATTTTGGCGCTTAATTTCCCACCAAAGGAGCCTGATCATGCGCAGGACCCCGCCACCCCTCCTCATCCTCCCCCTGACCCTCCTCCCCTTCACCGCCCACGCCGCCCTGCAGAAGGTGAACCTGGGCATCTACGGCGGCCAGGTGATGGACGTCGCCGCCTACCCCGACGGCACCACATCCGGCGTGCTGATCGGCGTCGACAGCATCAAGGGTGTCTACCAGTGGGACGCCACCCGGTCGCGCTGGAGCAGCGTCACCTATCCCACCATCGTCGGCCCGGCGATGCAGTTGGAGGCGAACCTGGCGAGCGGCTACGGCGACGATCTCTACACCATCATCCACACCGTCGGCGGCCCCGCCGAGGTGTTCGCCAGCGACAGCGGCGGCGCGCCGGGCAGCTGGTACCCGCTGGCCACCGCGATCAGCGAGCCGACGGTGCTCCTCGGCCACGCCTCGGGGCTCTACGTCGGCACCCGCGACGGCAAGGTCTACCGCTCCGGCGGCGGCACCGCCGACCCCTTCACCGTGGTCTACAGCGATCCGTCGGGGCGCGAGGTAACCTCGGTCAGCGCGGTCTCGGCGAGCGACGGCTACGTGATGCTGCGCGACAGCGCCATGACCCCCTATCTGGAGCGAGTCAACTTCGGCGGCGGGGCGGGCAGCGCGATCACGCTACCCACGGCCACCGCCTCCGGCTCCACCACGGTGGAGGTGCAGGTGGTGGGCGCCGATCCCTCCGACCCCAGCGGCAACACCCTCTACATCGCCGGCAGCTCCGCCAATCCCCAGGCCTACCGCTCCACCGACGGCGGCGCCAGCTGGCCCGACGCCTGGGACCGCGACGCCGGCGTCGGCTCGCCGAACTACTTCGAAGGCTACCCGCAGTACGTCAAGTTCAACGCCGGCCGGGTCTTCATCTCCGGCTCGGTGCTCGACGCCGGCGCCGCCACCTGGGAGCGTGCGCCCAACCTCTCCACCCGCATCGGCGTGGCCACCATCACCACCCACGCCAACGACGGCGCCCTGGAGGTGGACCCGCTCGACCCGACCACGGTCTACGCCGCCACCGACTGGGCGATCGGCGAGTTCAACCACACCGCCGGCAGCGGCTGGGGCGCTGCCACCGAGATGGGCAACGCCTACGGCATCGGCGGGGTGATCCTCAACGACTTCTCCTTCTACGAGTACAGCGCCACCTCCAAGGAGCTGTGGATCGCCGCCAAGAGCGGGCTGGGCCGGGCGCGCCACTTCGACCCCAGCGACCCCACCAGCACCTCGCGTCCGAGCGACTGGATCTTCCCGATCTTCCCGCCCGACAGCGGCGAACCCTTCACCGCGGTGGCCATCGACCCCAACGACCCGGACCACGTGCTGGCCGGCAACAACGGCGGCAAGATCTACCTCAACACCGCCGCCACCACGGTGAGCGGCGCGGTCGGCGGCTGGAGCCGCACCTTCGAGGCGGAGGCCCACACCGCCTCCTTCGGAGCCAACCGCCCGGACCACTCCGACATCACCCGCATCGCCTTCGTCCCGACGAGCTGCCCGCGGGTCTACCTGGCCGGGCGCAACTGGGAGAGCGGTCGCGACGGCGGCGTCTTCTACAGCGACGACGGCGGCACCACCTGGAACGAGGACACCCGCAACAGCGACGGCACCCCGCTGGCGATGCCGGTCAACGCCCTGTGGGTGAGCGACGACACGGTGTGGGCGGGGGTCGGCGACGAGCGCGGCAGCGCCCGCGGCCTGCGCTGGCGCCTGTCGGTCTGCGGCAGTTCATCGTTCTGGCAGCCGACCACCGGGGCGAACCTGGACAACGAGGTGGTCAGCGCCATCGACGGGGTGCGGCTCGGCGGCGATTACACCGTCTACGTCGCCACCCACGGCGGCGCCTACAAAGGAGAGAAACCCTCCGGTTCGTCGAGCTGGAGCTGGAGCGACGTCACCCCCGCGGGGGCAAGCGGCGCGCCGTTCAGCGCGGTTACGGTCAACACCGCCGACGCCGACAACGCCTTCCTGGCGGTGGACAACTGCATCTTCGAGACCACCGACGGCGGCGCCACTTGGGCCACCTTCGGCAGCTCCTGCTCCACCACCCACGAGGCGGTGCGGGTGCTGCGCTTCGACGACCTGCTGGTGGGCACCGCCGAAGGGGCCTACGCCTACGCCCCGCTGCCGCTCACCGGGGCGGAGCCGAGCGAACAGGTCCAGGTGGCGATCGACGCCTCCCCCGCCCAGCCGAGCGCGCAGACCCCGCTCGACATCATGGCGCACTTCCCGGCGGTGGCGGACGCCCACATCTACTACGTGGTGGTCTACAACGGCGCGGTGCTGATGCGCCAGGGGGCCGACCGCTGGGTGCCCTGGGACCAGACCCTGGCGGGTCTGGAGCCGGCCGACGGGCCGCTCAATTTGGGGGATGACGACGGCTGGGGGATCGCCGAAGGGCTACAGGGACTGCCCGGCACGTTCCTCTTCTACGCCGCCTACCGCGACGCCGACGGCGTGCTCCACTACAGCGCCGAGCCGCTGCGCCTGGAACTGGCGCCGTAGGGTTCGCCGAAGCGGCCCACTCGCCGACAGAGACGGAGGATGGGAGGGGAATCGCAGGCGGGGAAAGGTGCTACGTCGAACCTCGATCCAAAACCAACGGCGCGCGCAGCGCGCCCTATAGGGCGGGCCGTGCCCGCCGCGGCGTCGAACCCCGGCTCCAAGGTCGGTGCCGGCGGAGAGGCTGCGGCGCGCACGGCGCGCCCTATAGAGAGGGCCTGCCCGCCGCGGCGTCGCCCCCCCCGATCCGAGGTCGATTCCGGCGGAACGGCCGCAGCGCGCTTACACCGAAAAGGACTTGCCGCAACCGCAGGAGCCGGTGGCGTTGGGGTTGTGGTAGACGAAACCGCTTTCGAGCATGGTGTCCTTGAAGTCGATGGTCATGTCCTGCACCAGCCCGGCGGACTGCGGGTCGAGGTAGATCTTCATCCCCTCGGCCTCGATCACGGTATCGTCGTCGTTCTGCTCGCCGGTCAGCGCGATCTCGTACTGGAAGCCGGCGCAGCCGCCAGCGGTGACCCCCACCCGCAGGCCGATCACCGGCTCTTCGGAGAAACGGATGAAACGGCGCAGCGCCTTGGTGGCGGATTCGGTCAAAGTGATCATGGTTCAGATTCTCCCATTGGAGGTTGGTTGAAAAGAGTCGTAGGTCACCGCTACCGCGGCGACGCAAACGGGGGCCGCGGGGCGCGTGCCCAACCGAAGGATTGTCCGAATGCCACGCCGCCGGTCGGAAAGGGAGAGGAAGCCATCAAGCCCGCTGCCCCCGTTCGCGTCGCGGCGGTAGCCGCGACCTACGGCAGCCAACGCCCTACCCCTCCATCACCGTCTGATAGGCGATGCGCAGCAGTTCCAGCTCCGGCGGCTTGATGCCGCGGGCCTCCATCAGGGAGATGAAGCGGCAGTCGCGGGCCTCGGCGGCCTCGAAAGGGGGATCGATGGTGGTGAAGGCGACCAGATAGACCGGCCCGCGCCCCTCCGGGGTCTCCACCACGTTGAAGAACTCGCGCTCCAGCGCCAGCGCCTCCGACGGCAACCCGAGCCACTCGGCCAGGGGCTTGAGCAGGACCGCCGGATGGGCCACCACGTCGGGCGGCGGCTCTCCTTCCACCAGTTGGCACAGCGTCGGCAGCGGGGTCGGGAAACAGACTCCGTCGGGGCCGCGCAGGAAACGGGTGCGGGCACTGGTGTGGTGTTTGTGGAAGAGGATGGCGCGAGGTGGTTGCATGATTGGCCCGGTTCTTGATATTTGAATTGTTCGTAACTGTGTTGGGAACGGGATCGATGAAGGCACCGAAAATCGACGACTATCTGGCCCTCTTCCGCCTCTATGAAGGGGCGCTGAAGGAACCGGTGGAGCCCCGCGGCGAGCGCTTCGAGCTGCTCTTCGACCAGGTGATCCGGCTACTCCACTCGCCTTCGCCGCTGAACAACGAGATCCCCTTCCCGTTCCGCGACGTGGCTCGTCGTTTTAGCGACAACGATGCCGCCACGGTGGAGCATTTCCGCTACGACGAGAATCGCCAGTTCTTCCTCAGCGATCTCTACGACTTTCTCCACCTGCTGGCCGCCAAAAAGAGCCGCTTCCCGCGCGGTTCGTAGGGCGGATTAGCGCCAGCGTAATCCGCCGGGAGCGTAGACACCTTCGCCGAAGGCAGCCTCGTTCCGGCGGATTACGCTGGCGCTAATCCGCCCTACACCGCCTGCAACAGCCGCGGCTCGCTGTGGATCGCCCCGGGGCGCCCCCAGGCGGTGACCGCCTCGACGAACCAGCGGGAGTCGGTGGGGTGGGGCAGCAGCACGTCGCACTCGGCGTAGAGGCTGCCGTCGGCGTTGACCACCAGTTCGCCGCTCTTGTAACCGCGGGCGTCGCGCCACTCCACCACCAGGACCATCGAGCCGTCGGCGGGGTCACGGCGCAGGGAGGCCGTCCCGGCCTCCCACGCGGGGGAATAGAACTTGTCGACGCCCAGCTCGCGGGCGGCGCGCTCCAGCTCCCTCAGCACATGCAGGCCGAGGGGGCGGAGCTCGTCGAGACGCTGGCCGAGCTCGCCGCTCATCCCCATATCTCCGGGTCCATCAACAACCGCTCCACCGGCTCGCCGCCGATCAGGTGGCCGTTGACGATCTCCGACACGTCCTCTTTCTTCACCCCGCCGTACATGATCCCCTCGGGGTAGACCAGCACGTTGGGGCCGGCGGTGCAGGGGCCGAGGCAGCCGGCGCCGGTCACCTGCACCCCGTGGGTGATCAGGTCGCGGCTCTGCCACTGGAACATCAGCTCCTCGAACACCTCCTGGCAGCCGTTGGCGCCGCAGGAACCACGAGGGTGGCCCGGCGGACGGGACTGCATGCAGACGAAGACGTGTTTGGCGGGCTTGGGCATATCACTAACTCCAGACTAAAGATTTTTCCGCAAATGAACGCGGATGAACGCAAACGGAAAGGGGGAAAAGAGACCCCGTTGCGTTCATTCGCGTTCACTCGCCAAACAAGGTCTACTCGTCCTCTTCTTCGACGGTGGCGAAGAGCAGGCCGGAGGCGTTGGCGGGGTCGCCGGTCAGGGCGAGGCAGTGGCTGGAGGCGTCGATGAGGTAGACGTTGAATCCCTCCCGCTCGGCAACGGGCGGGAGATCGGCGGTCACGTCGTCATCGGAGCAGAACGAGAAGATGGTCTGCGGATAGGCCTCACGCAGTTTTCCGATGGAGGCCTCGTCGACTCCCTGCCCGGCCGCCAGGTCGGCGATGCGTTCGATCAATGCTTGCTCCACGGCACTCTCCCCATTTCCTGAACAGATCGTTCAAGTAATCGGGAGCAATCGACGTGCCACGACTAAGCGATTGATTTTCTGAAGACCACCCGGAAAAAACGTGTAGGAAACAGGACAATCGTCTTGTTGGGAGACGGAAACGAGCCACCGGACGTGCGGGAGGGACCCACCGACCTCGACTGTGGAATACCCACAGCCCCAACCAATCGCCTCCAATAGCCGCTGCTTGCGGATCGGCTTGATCAGATGCTCATCGCGCCCCACCGTCGAGCATCGTCCGCCGCCAGACGTTCGGCATAGCCGGGGTCGAGGACGATCAGCCCCAACATGTCGATCCGTTCGGTAACCATCGGCGTCTCCAGCACCGTCACCCCGCAGCCGGCCGCCTCCGCCTGGTGGTGGGAAAGTCCTTCGCCGTCACCAAGCGCAGCGGCCGCCCCAGCTCCCGCTCCGGAAAGCTCATCAGCGGCGAGAACATGGTGTAGATGACGGTCGGATTGCGCCGCGGGAAGATCCCCACGACCAGCGGCTCCGCCGCCCCCGCCCCCGGCAAGATCAGCGAGGAAGTACCGCGCGAGGAGGAAAGGCCAAATGGAACAGGCCGTTTTCCAATGAGAGGTTGGGGCTATAGAAGGGGTCGCCTCCCTTTCTCCCCCACTTATGCTCCATGTACTCCACTTCAGCAGGATTTCCAACGCTCCTTCCCGGCCGCGAAAACCACGACAGCGGCCGTTGATCGAGCCGCGCGAACGGGGTCCATACCACGCGCCAGCCCTGCTCACGGATGGAAAGGCAGAGATTCACATCGTAGAAATCCCGCACCCGTTCATCCGCGCAGAATCCACCAACGGCCTCCAACACCGTTTTGCGCAGCGCCATGCACATGCCGCTGATCGCCGAGAACTCCTGAACCAGCAGGGAGCGGCCAAAATAGCCTGGATCCTGGACGGCGATGCCACGATGCGGCCAAAGCACCAGCGCATCCCCCCCGATCACCAACCCCGCGTGGCACAACACGCCATCGTCAAACCCCAGTTTCGCCCCGACAGCTCCCACCTCGGGCCGCAACGCCTGGGAAACCAGCTCGTTCAACCACTCGTCGTCCACCGGCACCAGACCGGCCTCGACGAAAAGCACTACCTCCCCCTGTGCCAGCATCGCTCCGCGATCCCTCCGCTCGGCCGGACTGATCCCGGCGTCTACCACGAGGGTGCGTAGCGGGCAGGAAAGGGAAACGCCGTCAGCCCCCCCCTTGTCGGCCGTGACGACCACCACCTCCAACGCAGGGTATCCCGCATGTTCGGCGATCCCAAGGAGGGTCTTTTCGAGTGCGCCCCTGCTGCCGCCATCGATCACCACGACGGTGGCCAGCGGCGCCTCCCGCGGCAGCGGGTAGCGCACCCGCAATCCGGCGCCGAACGGCCCGGCCGCGGAAACTTCGGCCTGCTGGCCGCTCCGCGCCAACCGATCCTTCACCGCCCGAACTGCCGCCTCGACCGCGTAGGGCTTCTCTTCGATGGACGAGGCGGTACTCCCTTCGATCGCACGCCAATGATAGAGGACGGCGGGGATATGAACGATCTGGCCCGGCTCCAGGGAATCGGTGGCCCGCAACGCGAGGTCCCAATCCTGGGAGCCTTCGAAACCCTTGCGGAAGCCACCGATCTTTCGAATCAGTTCGGTCCGGTAGACCCCGAGGTGGCTGATCATGTTCTGACCGAGAAAGAGGTCGAGGTTCCAATCGGGCTTGAAATAGGGGTCGTAGCGGCGACCGTGCTGATCCACCTTGTCCTCGTCGGAGAAGAGGATCCCGGCGTCAGGGTGGAGGCGGATGGCGGCGGCCACTTGCCGAAGCGCATCGGAGGAGAGCAGGTCGTCTTGGTCGAGGAGGGCGACGAAATCCCCGCTGGCGAGCGCCAGCGCGCTGTTCGAGGCCTCGCTGATGTGGCCGTTTACGGAACGGAAGACCACCTTGACCCGCGGATCGCGAGCGGCGTATTCGTCGAGGAGAGGTTTGATGTGGGAGGCGCTGGAAGCGTCATCCGCGATGCAGAGTTCCCATCGCGAGTAGCGCTGCCCAAGCACCGACTCGATCGCAGCCCGCAACCAGCGCTCCGGCGCGTTGTAGACCGGCATCACCACGGAGATCAGCGGCCCGGGCGGCGCTTCCGCACCCCTTCGATCCTTGCTGGAAAGTGAGGATTCCTCGTAACGGGCAACCCATCGGGCATAGTCGGCACGCCGAACGACGCGGCGACGCAGCCGCCAGATCACCCCCGCCCATCCCTCATGCCCGCACACGCGCCAGAAGCGCGTGAACAGGCCGGGACGGCCGTCGCCCGCCGGCACGGACGCAGGCTTCATATCCCCCACGCAGCCCCCCCCTACGGGGTGGACAGCGTGAAGGTACCCGTAGTGCTGGAACCGGAATCGAACTGGAGGATCAGTTGGTAGGATGGCCCCGAAGAATCACCGGGAGATGGCGTGGGGGTTGGGGTAGGAGTCACAACTGGAGTGTCGGTATCCGTCGACCCCGAAACGCAGTTGTTCAGGTAGCAGTTGGACAAACCATCCAAATCGCCAGTACCCCCGGCCCAGGAGCGACTGCTGCGCCACTGGTTGTAGAGAGCCATATCGGCGATATGCCAACGAACCGTCATGCTCAGGATCTGGTACGCCAGGTCGCGAGCCTCCACGGTCAAGTAGATGATCTTCGGCTCGGTCAGCGCCGGCGGAGTCACCGTCGCCGCATCGGCAGGCCAGCCACGGGAGAACACGTTGTACTGGACATTGCAATCCCCATCGCTCGAACTTTGATACTCCTCCTGGGAACAGAGACCGGTATAACCCACATCGTTGGGCTGCTGGAGACGCACATTGAGCCAGTCGACCCCCGGCGGAGCAAGCAGTCGAAGCTGGAGGCTGGATCCAACGGGAAGGCTGAGCCAGCGCAAGGAAGACGAAAATGCGGGAGTGGAGCCGGTCTGGGGGGCGTTCCGCACCCACGACAAGGTCGTGTTCGACGACGTCACCGCGGGAAAGGCTTCCGTCCAATCCGGGAGAGACGCCTGATAGGTGTACTGGGTTGCCGCCACGGCATTTTCTGCGCCCATCGAAGAGAGCAGAACACCGCCACCGACCAGCAACGCCGAGAAAAACTTTTTCACTGACATACGTTTACCCCACAAAAAAAATGCCCGGCGCAAGCGCCAGGCATTTAGGTTACTCCCTTTTCAACTCATTAGCGAGTCAGGGGAGCGGTCACCGAGCCAGTGCTGTTGTAGTAGTGGGCATAACCGATGGTGGGGACACCCTCGGACACCGGCCAGGTGTAACCCTGGCTGTCGGTACCACCGTTGGCACTCAGGGCGAAGTTGAACCAACCGGACTCGGGGTTCCAGGTGGAGGAACCGGAGATCATCTCGTAGTTCACCTCGTGGATCAAGAACTCACCCGGGGTGGTGGAGACGGTGCAGGGCGACACGATACACAGGGAGGTAACTTCCACCGGAGCGGAGTTCTCCTGGTTGTCGAACAGCGAGAGGCCGTACTGCACGGAACCGTCGGTGTGGAAGGGAGCCTCGTAGACGGCGCCGTTCCCGCTGTAACGCCCGGAGATGATGTGGCGGTACTTGGTGGGGAAGGTGATCTCGAAGAAGGTCGACTCGGAACCGGAGGTGTAGACCTCGGACACGTTGGAGGCCACCAGGGCGCCCTCAATGTCGTTCAGGTTGTCGCCGCTCACGGTGTTGGCAAAACCGGAACCGATGTTGGTCTCGGCGCCGACCGCAACGTCGAAGTCGGTGTTGTCGATCACATGGGTGGTCACACCGGCAGTGTGCCCGTTGGCGCCGCTGTCGAGGGCGATCATCGGCAGCAGGAGGCGATCGCTGGAGCCAGAGATCTCGATGTTGCCGAAGATCTGCGCGCGGGTGTTGTAGTCCGCACCGTCATTGACACCGCCGGTGTAGTTGGCGTTGTTGGTGACGTTGTTGGAAGCGGTGTTGAGCAGGGTCTTGGAAGTATCGAAGATGCGCTTCAGGTCGAACTTGCTCATGCCCTGGCGAACGGTCACGCTGGTGCCGTCGGTCAGGGTGATCACGCCACGGGCGGTGTAGGCACCAACCACTTCGACGTGGCCCAGGGCGCAGGTGTCGCTGGTGGGCTGGGTACGGGCCGCAGCCATCGTGGAGCTCCAGCCACCGTCGACCTGCGAGGCGAACTGGGCGCTGCCGTCGGAGGCGAGGGCGGCCAGCAGGGAGTCATCATCGGACACACCTCGGGGCTGCCGTTGGCGTCCAGGCGGACGTCGACGTAGGCCACGTCACCGGGGGTCAGATAGAGGATCATGTCCTTGCACTCGTCGGAGTGCATCTTGGAACGGAACACCAGCTTGGCCTTGACGGCATCAGTGGTGCTGGGGTTCACCACCTTCACACGACTGGTGTTGAAATCGTCAGCACGTGCCACGTACATCGAACCGAGCAGGACGCCACCGCGCGCGGTATTGGATACCTCCACCGCCATCGCGTTGCTGGCGGCAAAGGAACCCGACACCAACACACCAGCGATCGCGGAACCCAAAAGCTTTTTCTTAAACATATGCATATGCTCCTTATTCCACCTTACGTGTTTTCGACAGTTATTGAATTGAATAACGCGAGCTCAATGCTCACTGGCCGGAGCGGGGCTCACCGCCCGTCGCTGTGCGAACCCGCTTGACGGATGCAATTGATACCACTTGCCGGGCAATATTGCAACACATCGTTGGAAAAAACCATCACCCTGGCAACCGGATGTATCATTTACACCACATCCCTCATCACGTGACCTGGATCCCGACACCGCCCCCTCCTTCAATATGGAGGGGAGAGGATGCCGATATCCGCGTATTCGTATCCGCAGCGAGCGACCTAAATCTGTGCCCATGCCGACGGGATGAGGAAGCTATCACGCAGCGCGGAAAATTCCAAGCTTTGGGCGCCATTTCCCGCTTCGGCAATGGTGCATCCGCCCGTTTTCCCGGCATTCCGGGGTTTGCAGGAGGTGCGGAAGAGATACGATACCCCAAAATCGCGTCGGATTGCGGTTCGTCTTCACGGGTCGCTCCCGGCACCCTGCCTCCCGCGACGCTTGGGCATTCCTGCATACCGCGCAGCAACGGACGCAAGCGCTACCCCCGCAACCGACGAAGGGCCTTCAACCAGTTCCCGGCGGACACCGCCAGGGTCCGCGTCGCCCGCACCGAGGACGCCGCCCGCTCCGCGATCGAGCCGCGCAGTTGGGGCTGTGCCACCGCCTCCTCCAGCATCTCCGCCCACGCCTCCGGCTCCTCCGCCACCAGCCACCCGGTCTCCCGGTGAGCCACGCTGCTGCCGTAGGCCGGTCCCTTACTATAGATTCCCGGAATCCCCAGCAGCGCGTAGTCCAGATACTTGATGTCGGATTTGCACCGGTTGAGGGGGGTCGCCTCCAACGGGGCGATGCCCAGATCCCAGGCGAGATTGCGGCCGGCCCAGGCGACGAAATCGGGATAGCGGTAGAACTCCCGGTTGTCCAGCAACTCGAACGGGAGCCCGGCGAACAGTTCCGCCAATGCCGGGTCGACGCTCACTCCAAGCATCTGGAAACGCACCTTTCCCTGGTGGCGACGCAGTACCTCGCGCAACGGCTGGAGCACCATCATCAGGTCCTGCTGGTGACTGAAAGTGCCCATGTAACCGACCGTCAGCGGCTCCCCGTCCACCGTCGCCGGACGGGAACGAGGGACAAACAGCTGCTCGTCGAGGGCATTCTCCACCACCTCCACCCGGGGATTGAGGCGGCGCATCCGCTCGCCGAGGGGATGGGTCGAAACGATCACCCCGGCGGCCTCTCGCGCCAGCAGACGCATCGCCATCCGCTGCTCCTCGCCCGGACCGCCCCGCCAGGGCTGGCCCAGATGGTGGTCCAGCAGATTGTCGTCGAGGGTATAGACCAGCGCCGCGCCGCGCTCATCCACCCGCCGCAGCAGGGACTCGGCGGCGTCCATGCCGAAGCCGTCATGCCACATCCGCTCCACCACCACCAGATCGACCGTCTCGTCGGGCAGATCGGTGGCGGCACTTACCGTCAGTTGCCCCTGCAACGACGGGTGGCGCAGCGGACGCAGCAGTCGGATCTCGGAGCAGCCGTGGGGATCTCCGTTGCGATCATGCTCGAACAGCAGGTGGACGCGCATCATTTCTCCCCCTCGTTGCCCTCACCGAACAGCAGGTGGGCGATGTTCCATGCCGGACCATCCGGATGGTATGCCGCCGCGGCGTGGATCGCCTCGCGCCCCAGGCGAACGCGGAGCTCGTCGTCGCGCACCAGCCGCTCGGTGGCTTCGATCATCGCCTCCACCGAGGCCGTATCCACAACCAGCGCATTCTCTCCGCTCCTGGCGAAGCTGTCGGCGCCACCGCGCTGCGGTACCACCACCGCGCAACCGCAGGCCATCGCCTCCAGCGCGGTGAGCCCCATCGCCTGGAATTCCGAATAGTCGACGAAGACGTCCACCTCGTTGAACAGCTGCGCCAGCCCCGCGGAGGTCTGGATGCCGACGCAGCGCCAGGCGAAGTCGACGGGCAGCGCGAGAAAGGCCGGGTCCTCCTCGTCGACGCCGAACAGCACCACCTCGATCCGCCCGCCCAGACGCTGCACCAGCGCAGCAAGGACTTCCATGGTCCGCAGCGGCGCGCGGCGCGGCGTCGACGGGCGAATCATCGCCGCGACCCGCACCGGGCGACCGGGTTGGGCCTGCGCACGGCCCGGAAACGGCTGGAAGAGCTCGGTATCGCAACTGGCGCCGATCACCGTCGCCTCGATCCCGATCCGCTCCTTCAGCTCCCGGCGATTCCACTCCGTCTTGGTGAAACGGTACTGACCCGGATACGCCCCGTAGGAGTCCCATGCAATGCGGTATTCACCCGAATCCTCGGGCCAGAAATAAGGTTCGAAGTCCTGGATATAGTACCCGAGCCGGGGGCCGTTCTCGCGTCCTGCCAGCGACTCGAGCCAGAACACCGACGCGTAGGTGGTCGCAACCACGGCGTCGAACCCCTCGCACACGCCGGCAACCGCCTCCTGGGAGGGTGCGAACAACACCGGGATATCGAGTTCGGGGTAGGCGACGGAGAAGCTCTGCCGACACACTTCCAGGTTGACCAGCCGCACGTCGATGCCCATGGCCGCCAATGCGCGCGCCTCCTGGATGACGACGTTGGCCCCGCCCCCCGCCTCGGCCACCGGCAGCACGATCGCGATCCGCCGCCCCTCCCAGCGCCGCATCCCGTCACCGCGCAGCGCGTGGCGCGCCCACATCTGCTCGGCGCGGGCGCGGATGCCCTCCATCGCCGGATCGTAACGGCAATGCATCACCCCCGCCTGAATCGCCTCGTCCCCATGCTTCTGCGCCAGGATGCGCCCGGCCCGGTCGGCCAGTTTCTTGCGCCGCTCGTGGGAGTAGCTCTTCGACTGCGCGTGGTGGACATAGACGTCATCGGCCACCGCCAACGCCCAACCGGCGGCCCCGGCACGCAGACAGTAGTCGTTCTCCTCTCCGTAACCGGCACCGAACGCCTCCTCGTCGAAGAGGCCGATGTCATCGATCAACGCCCGCTTGATCATCATGCAGAAACCGTTGAGGAACGGCAGGCGGGGGTAGATGCGGGCCGCCTCGGCGGCCACCCGCTCGCTCATCTCGCAATAGGAGACCCCTTCAGGCAGCGGATTCTCGGCCCAATCCCCGTCGACCAGAATGCGCGGGACGGACTGCCACGAGGCGGTATTGCTGAGCGGGCCGACGATGCCGATCCGCGGCGCGGACTCCGCGGCCATCACCATCCGGTCGACCCACTCCGGACCGACGATGGTGTCGCTGTTGAGCAGCACGACGTAGTCACCGTCGGCGGCCCGCATCCCCATGTTGGCGGCGAAGGTGTAGCCCCTGGCCTGATCGTTGCGAATCCGTAGCGACCCTTGCGCCGCGCAGAACGCCTCGAGGTAGCGCATCGTCTCCTCGGCGCTGCCGTCGTCGACGACGATGATCCGATACGGCGGCAGGGTATAACGCACCACCGACGAAAGGCAGCGGCGGACGTCCTCCAGCGCGTTGTGGACACAGACCACGACATCCACCGTCGCCTGGTGGCGCACCAACGACCGATCCCGCCACCCCGGCCGCTCCCTCCTCTGAGGGTCGACCGTCTCCTCGCCAACGCCCCCGTCATCGGCTCGCAGCTCCGCGGCGTAGTGGCGGGCACCGAGCAACCACTGGCGCGGGCCGTGACGAAACAGCAGACGCATACCCACCGCCGCCAGTCGCACTACGCCCCACAACCCGCCGCCGTGGCGGCGCACCAGGTGGGCGAGGAGCTGCAACAGCATCCTCGCGTGGCGCGGGAGCAGCGCGATCACCCGCATCGGCGCGGTGATCCGCCACGAGGTGGAGGCGCGCATCGCCTCGATCACCCGTTGCTGCTCAAGCGCCTGTTCGCGTAGCCGCGCCACCTCGAAGCGGTAACGAGCCAACTCCCGGCGCAGTTGGGACGTCTCATCGCCGCCACCAACACCGTTCTCTCCAGCCACTTCCGTCTTATCCACGTTCATCTTCTCGCTCATCGTCGTCCACTAGTAGAGTGGAGGCACCCCGGGCGACCACGACAGCCCCGGACTTTCCCCTCCCAGGATCACCGCGGGGTGGGAGTAGGGGTCGTAACGAAACGGCCCGGACCAGCGCGCCCGCAACCGCTCGATCTCGTCGGCGCGCTGTGCGCCCCCCTCCAGCTCCACCTCGACCACTGCCCGCAGTTGGGCGAAGGGGGTCCATAGATTGCGGTATCCGCGATCGACCAGACGTAGACAGAGTTCGACGAAGTGGAGGCAGTGGGATACCTCCGACTCATCGAATCCATCTACCTCCTCAAACGCCGAGCGGCGCACCGCCAGACACTCCCCGGAGACGGCGAGGAAGTTCTGGATCAGCATCGCCCGGTCGCAGTAACCGCTATGGTCCGCCGAAAAACCGGCATGGGGGTAACCTACGCCGTCCCCGATGCCGAAGACGGTGCCGGCATGGCGCAGCCGCCCGTCGGCAGCCAGCAGCCGTGCGCCCACCGCCCCCAGCTCAGGGCGTGCGGCGTGGCTCGCCAACTCAGTCAACCACTCGCCATCCAGCGGCTCCAGGCGGCTGGAGAGAAAGCAGAGCAGCTCACCGGAGGCACGGGCGACCGCCCGATTGAGGGTTTGCGCCGGTGACGTCCCCCGCCCCACCGCAACCCGGGCGGCATCACCGGGTATCCCCTCCACCCCGGCCACCACTACCTCCGGCGAGACCCCGTCGAGGCCTTCCAACAACCGCTCCAGGCGCCCCTGCCAACCGGCATCCCCCTCCTCGACGAGATAGATCAGGGAGATCGCCCCCGCTTGCGCGGGCAACGAATAGCGCACCCGCGGGGTCCCCGGCAGCAGCGGGGAGTCCTCCGCACGGGCCGCCACGCCCCGCCGCTCCAGGTGGTCCTGGATCGCCCTCCGCGCGGAGGTCGCGGCGTGGGGTTTCGCCTCCGTCCCGAGATCCCCCGCAGTGCTGCCGGGGACGCTACGCCGGTGGTAGAGCACCCGCCGCAGGTGGCGCACCTGCCGATCGCCCGCCTGCTCCACCACACGTAGCGCCAAGTCCCAATCCTGCGCTCCCTGGTAGCCCTCGCGGAACCCACCCACCGCATGCACCGTCGCCGTCCGGTAGACACCGAAGCGACTGATCATGTTATGGGAAAGGAGCAGATCGGGGCTCCAATCGGGCTTGAAACAGGGGCTGCTGCGCCGCCCCTCCTCGTCGATCTTGTCTTCGTCCGAATAGATCACCTGCGCGTCGCGATGCTTGTGCAGCTCCTCCACCACGCAATAGAGGGCGTGCGACGGCAACTCGTCGTCGTGGTCGAGCAGCGCCACGAACTCCCCCTCGGCCAACGCCAGGGCACGATTGGAAGCGGCGCAGATAGGGCCGTTCTCCTCGCGAAAACAGACCTTGATGCGGGAATCCGCGGCGACCGCCTCCTCCAGCACCGCGCGGACCCGCGGCGAGGTGGAGGCATCGTCGGCGATACACAGCTCCCAATGGGGGTAGATCTGCTGGCGCACGCTGTCGATCGCCTGCCGCAGAAAACGCTCCGGCGAGTTGTAGGTGGGCATCAGCACCGAAATCAGCGGCCGGTACTCGTAGCCGTCGATGCGCCGGCGAATCACCTCCAGATCCACCCCGTCCAGCGTATCGAACAGGCGGTTCCAGTGCGGATAGTCGATCTGCGGCGGCCCGACCATCGGCTCCTCGATCACCGGCGGGGCGGGCGGGGCGGCGGCGGAAGCCGGCGCGGGCGGCTCGGCCTCGACGGCTTCGGACACCGCAGTCGTGGTGTACTCCACCGGCCCCACGGGGCTACCGGAGAGCAGCCGGCGCACCCAGCGCAACGGCGCGCTCACCCGCCACGAGGTGGAACGGCGCATTGCCTCCAGCACCCCGCTCAGCGCCCCGATCTGCGTCTCCAGCCGCGCCATCTCCCCGCGCAACCCGGCGATCGCGGCATCGCTCTCCGCCAACTGGCGCTGCAGCTCGGCCTCGCTCTCGCGACGCCACGCCACCTCCTCGGCGACCCGCTGCCGGTAACCCTCGATGAGGGCCCCGCGGCGGGCCGACTCGTGCATCTGTCGGAGACACTCGGCGGTGAGCGAGCGCCCCCGCTCCGCGGCAGCCTGCGCCAACGAGCGGAAACGCTCGACCCCCGCCTCGCGCGCCTTCTCGGTATTCTTCAGATGGGTCGACAGATCGGAGATATGGGCCGAGTGATCGGCGCAGCGCTGCTCCAGCTCACCGCGGATGCGCGCCAAGTCGCCGTTGACCCGCTCCAGGCCGTCGACGTGCTCGCGCGCCTCCCGATCGGCATCTTCGAAAGCGAGGTCGATCACCTCGCCCGACCAGTGGCCGAGCCACTTCTCCAGCACCCGCGCGCGGTGTCGATGGAGATCGGCGGCGGAACACCCCAGCCCGACGCCGGAGCCTCCCCCCTGGCGGTAGGAGGCGCTGATCCGGTCGACGTGGAACAGCGCCGTGTGCTGCGCCACCTGCAGCCAGAAATCCCAATCTTCGTAGACCGCCAGCGACTCGTCGAAGCGCACCCCCTGATCGAGCAACGAACGGGAGAAGAGCACCCCGTGGATCGGGATGTAATTCCCCTTGACCAGCCGAGGATAGCTGAAGGGACGGTTCAGCTCCCCCAGCGACTCGCCGTCGTCGGCGACCAGCCGCACCCCGGCGTAGGCGGCCGCCACCCCGGGATTGGCGCGCAGTGCCGCCACCAGCGCCGCGAGGTGGTCCGCATCGATCTCATCGTCATCGTCGAGAAACAGCAGCAGGTCCCCGGTCGCCAGCTGCAGACCGGCATTGGCCGCCGCCGACCGGCCGTGCGGCGCATCGTGGGCGACGTAACGGAGCCCGTCGAGCGCCTCGAGGCGACTCTCCAGCAGCTCCGCCACCTCCTCGCCCCCGTCGTTGACCACCACCAGCTCGATCGGCCGGTGACTTTGGGCGACCACCGAGTCGAGCGCCAGGGCGAGCAGTTGCGGGCGATCCTTGGTACGGACGATGACCGACACCAGGGGCGCGGCTGCGAGGGGCGGCGGGGCGGCTTGGGGGGTGTTCATGGTAACGACGGCGGGCGGTCTGGACAAAACGGCCGGCCATTATACCGGCACGTGCGCGGAAATCTCAGCGGCGCGTTCGGCACAGCCGGGCAAACCATCCACGGCGCGCGGGCGCCTCCTCACCCTCCGGCGCGTCGGTCCAGTAGGGGGCGAGAAGCCGCCGTACCTGGGTAGCATAGTCGCGCACCAGATCCTCCCGCGCGAACTGGTGGAACCCCTCCGCCGCCACCACCCCGGGGGGCAGGGTAAAGGTGCGCGCCACGTCCAGCGCATGGGAGACCCCGTAGTAGTTGTTTTCCGCCAACTGACTGACGTAACACTCGATCGCCGCGCGCTTTTCGGCCATCACCGCGGAGATGTCGATCAACCGGTTGATCGGCCCCTGCACCGTGATCTCGTAGGCCGCCGCCAGCGGCCGCACCCGCCGCTCCCGGCGTAGCGCCTCCCACACCAGCCGGGAGGCGGCGCGATGATCCACGTGGGGCTCCATCGGCGAGGGGAAGAAGACCTGGGCGGGCTGCCGTTCGCCGATCAGCGCCACCACCCGCTCCTGCAACGCCTCACTGGGCACCAACCCACGATCGGGCTGGTCCCAGAACAGCAGCTCCCCCCCCCCCAGTGCCGCCAGCGCCGCCCGCGCCTCGGCTTTGCGCCTGGCGCACAACGCCTCCCGGTCGCCGCTGCCACCGAGGGCGCCGTCGGTCAGAATCACCACGGCCACCTCGATCCCGGCGCGGGCGGCCAGCGCCAGGGTGCCGCCGAGGCCGAAGGTCTCGTCGTCGGCGTGGGGGGCGAACAGCAGCCACGGGCCCGGCGGCAGCTCGCTGGTCGCGTAGGGGAGGAGGTGGCGCTCTTCGATCATCGGATGGACTCCATCGAGGAAATGCATTCCTTCCGCGGCAACAGTTCACCCCATCAAGAAGCTCAACCGCGGATCAACGCAGATTTCCGCGGATTGGGCCGAGGGCCCATCTGCGGAAATCTGCGGTTCAATCAACAAGGCGAGCCGTTACCTTCCGCGTCCCTGTGACCATCATCGGCGGCGGGCGACGATCAGTTTGAAATCGCAGCCGAGGACCCCCTCGGCCATCAACCTGCGCTCCTCGGCGAAGAGTTCGCCGATGATCCGGTTGTGCGCCGGGTTCCCCTCGTCGAAGTGGTTGACGATCTCGCCGCCGAGCACCAGGGCCAACAGGCTCCCCCCCAGTTCGTGGACCACCAGCGGTTCGAAGCGCCGCGCAAGCTGCGCCTCGATCTCGCTGGAGCGCACCGCCTCCGACGGGTCCATGGCGATCATCTCCTCCGGCGTGGCGCGGGACGCCCGGTAGCGCCCCCCTTGGGGCAGGGTGCGCAGTGCCTCCGGAACCCGCTCGTCGAGGAACCGGTTGGCCGCCTCCAGTTGGGCGTCGCTCCACTGGCAGCGGGAGGGACCGACGAAATCGACCACCACCAGCAGCCCCGCCGGCCGGAGACAGCGCCACATCCCCTCCACCACCGTCTCCAGCGCCTCGATGTGATGGAGCGCCGCCTTGACGACGACCGCGTCGTAGCCCTCCTCACCGAAATCGCCGGCGTTGACGTCACCCACCTCGAAATGCAGCCGTCCGGCGAGCCCCCCTTGCACCCGTTGGCGGGCGAGTTCGATTCGCCCCGCAGCCAAATCGATGCCGGTGACCTGGCCACAGACCTCCGCCTCCACCAATTGCTGCTCGAAGGCGCCGTCGCCGCAGCAGAGACTCAGTGCACGACCCTGCTGCAATCGGGGGAACGCTTCACGCAGATAGCGGAAGAGGTTGCGCGTCTCGTCGCCGAAGCGTTCCCGCTGGAGCAGCGCCAGCACGGTGGGGTGATCGGCCCAATCGACCCAGCGCCGGCCCGAGGCGTGCTGACGCGCCTGCCACTCGTCCCAGTAGCCGGCCACCCGCGCCGGCTCCTGCGGCTCGGCAGCCGCCGGAGCAGCGGGAGCCCACCGCGATCGGAGCCAGCGCAACAGGGCCAAGGGATCGCTCGCCATGGGATCAGTCGGGGTAGCGCATCTTCTTGGCGATGGCCACTGCACTGCACTCGCAGTAGGTGGCGGTGGCGCAGGGGAAGTAGGTGGGTTGGCACGGCTCGAAGCGGCGCTCCTTGAGATTGCCGCACGCCTTGCGCTCCTCCACGTGGGGGCACCCCTCGACGCTACCGTCGTTCCAGATGTGGAAGAACTCGCTGCCCGCCGGGCAGAGCACGTGGGAGTGGCGGGCGAACAGCTTGGCAAAATCCTCCTGGTGGACCCGGGCGGTCATCTCGCCGAACTGCTCGGCGAGGCGGGCGATCTGCGCCTCGTCCGCCTCGCTGAAGGCGCTGTTGACGTCGCGGATCATCACCAGCGGGCGCCCGGTGGGGCGGAAGATCCGCTCCTCGTAGAAGGCGAGCGCCTCCTCCCAGCGATCGCGCTCGACCGGGGTGAGGACGAAGCCCATCAGTATATCCTCGGCGCCCATCCGCTCGATCACCAGGCGGGCATTCTTCTCCCAGGCACCCAGCGCCTTCTTGGCCAGCAGCTCGGTGTAGTGGAGCGTCAGGTTGACGTACTCGATCTTCGCCAGCTTCTCCGCGGGGAGTTCGGGGAGCTCCTGGATGATCATCCCGTTGACGTCCAGCACCACCCCCACGTCGTGGTCGAGCAGCCGCTCGAGCAGCCGCTCCGGCTTGCGGTAGCCGGCGAAGAAGTCCCCCCGTCCGGAGAAGCCGAAGAGCGCCGAACGCCCCTCGATCTCGCCGAGCAGAAAGGCCAGATCGTCGTAATTCAGCGACGGCTGGTGTTTGACGATGGGATTGACGATGCAGTAGTGGCAATCCAGCGGACAGTGCCCGGAGGAGGAGACGAAGAAGGCGTAGTCGTAGACCTTGTCCAGTTTCATGGCCGGGAGTAGACCTCGAGGTAGCGGGCGACGATCTGGTCATCGGAGGGCCAGTGTCCGCCGAGCAGCCGTTCCGGATGTGGCGGGAACGCGTGGGGGGATGGGGCGTCCAGAAACGCCCGCAGAGCATACCACAGCTCCCGCTCCGCCAACGGCACCAGCCGGGCGGCCCCGCCGA
Source organism: Endothiovibrio diazotrophicus (assembly GCF_054657215.1). NCBI lineage: Bacteria > Pseudomonadati > Pseudomonadota > Gammaproteobacteria > Chromatiales > Thioalkalispiraceae > Endothiovibrio > Endothiovibrio diazotrophicus. The sequence goes on along the minus strand of NZ_BAAHXB010000025.1, from coordinate 26,217 downwards.
TCACCTCCGGCACCGCGTCGACCGCGGTGCAGATCGTCGGCGTGCCGGCGAGCACCGCCTCCACGTTGGCCAGCCCGAAGGACTCGGTGGTGGAGGGGCTGACGTAGAGGTCGGCGGCCGCCAGGTAGAGGCCAATGTCGTCGGTCAGCGCAAACAGCGGCGGCCGCGCCAGCCCGGCCTCGCGGGCGCACCGTTCGAGGGGCTCGCGATCGCCCTCCCCCACCAACACCAGTTGCAGCGGCCGGTCGGCGGAGAGCTGCGCCCGCTCGCCTTTCTCACCCACCGCGGAAGAAGACTGGTGGGAAAAGCGCGCCAGGGCGTCGATGAGCCGCTCGAAGCCCTTCATCGGCACCAGCATGCCGACGCCGAGCACCACCCGCCAATCGGCATCCCAGCCGAGGCGGCGGCGCGCCTCCTCCCGGTCGTAGAGGTTGATCCGCGGCAGGGGATGGGGAATGGCGCGCCAGCGCGGCGGGGGCGCGGTGAAGCCGAGATCCTCGGCGATGCGCCGCCCCCCGCTCTCAGTGGGGGTCACCACCCAGGCGGCGCGGCCGAGCACCCGCCGCTCGACCACCCGGAACAGCCAGTGGGCGAAGCGCCCCAGGGGGACCACGTGGCGGTGCACCGCCTCGGCGGTGCAGCGGAAACTGTGCATCGTCACCCCCCAGCGCGGCGCCTGCCGACGACCGGCCACGGCGAGCCACGCCCCCAGGGCGATGAAGGCGTTGTGGCAGTGGAGGTGGGTGTAGCCCTCGCGCCGCGCCCGCTGCGCCGCCCGCCGGCCCACCGCCATCGCCACCGCCACCACCTCGGCGAGGCTGCCGAGCGGCGCGCCGAACCGCCGCGCCACCAGGGCGCGCAAGCGGTCGATGCGCCGCCGGTCCCGCGCCTCCAGCACCTCGCGGGTGACGTAGTCCACTTCGCAGCCCTGCCGGGTCAGCCCTTCGGCCAGCGCGGCGATGCTCTTGCCCAGTCCGAAGCGCCGGTCCCCCACCGCCTCCTGGGTCACCATCAGGATCCTCATCACGGCACCGACGGAGGCCGCTCCGGCAGGCTCGCCACCTCCCACAGGCCGAGGGACTTGTCCGCATAGATCCCCCCCTCGCCGAGGTAGCCCTCGTCGATCACCTCCAGGGGCGGCGGGAAGCGGTAGGGGGGGCGGGTGAGGTTGAGCGGGCGCCAGATGCCGGTGGGGATGTCGCCGTTGTCGCGTCCCTCGTCGGTGAAGGTGGTGGTGAGCAGGTAGCGGGCGCCGCTGCGCTTGATGTTGGCCAGCGCGTCCCACACCTGCCCCTCCGCGAGGTGGACCAGCAGGTCGCGGCAGAGGATCAGGTCCACCGAAGGCAGCGGGTCGCGGGTCAGGTCGAGCACCGCGAAATGGTGGCGGGGGCCGCCGTAGTGCCGGCGGTTGGAGTCGATCAGCGGCGCCACCACGTCGGCCCCGTAGTAATGCTCCAAGGTGAGGTCCATCTCCTTGAACCAGTGGAAGTCACCGCACGGGACGTCCAGCACCGAGCGCACCGCCAAACGCTCGAGCAGAGGAGGAAGCGCGGCGCGGATGGCTGCGGTGTTGGCGAGGTTGGAGCCGGTGCCCGAACGGGACTCCCCGTCGCCCCACAGATTTTCATCGTAGATCAGGCGGAAGCGCGCACCGGGACCGAGCAGGCGTAGCGCCAAGCGATTGCGCCACTCGGCACAGCCGGCCCGCGCCGGCCCCTCCGGGAGGAGCCGGCACAACGCGGAGAGAAGGCGGAAAAGGGTCAGCACCCGCGCCACCTCAATGGAAATCGGTGTCGCCGGAGGTCAGCCACCAGCGCCCCTCCGCCACCTCGGGGGGAGGGCCGGCGCTCCACACGTTGGCCGGCACGTAGACGTCGATCTCCTCCTGCGTGCCGCCGGGGCCGAGCCGCTCGGCGAACGGCGCGGTAATCCAGCAGAAGAGGTCCTGCGCCCCCGCTTCGGCCGCCAACCGGCGGGCGTGGAAGACCAGCAGCGGCATCCGCGCCAGCGGCGCCACCAGATCCAGCAGCTCCATGCTCTCGCCCACCCGGCGCAGCACCACGATGCCGAGGGGCCGGCCGGTGAGCCGGCCGGAAACCAGCCACAGGGTGTAGTCGTGGTCCGGGTGGGAGACGTAGCGGTAGCGCAGCTGGGCGGCATCGCGCACGCCGACGATCGCCTCGCTCAAGTCCCGCCGCATCGCCGCCCACAGCCCGGCGACGCAGCGCTCGAAGCCCGCCCCGTGCGGATCGAGGGCACGCACCCGCGAACCCAGCCGGGGGCGGGCGTGCAGCGCCGGCCAGCGCACCGCGATCACCTTGCCCACCTCGGCATACAACCCCAGCCGCCGGGCGAGGACCAGGTGGCGCCGGCTGGGGAAGCCGAAGCCGAGCAGGTAGGGGTTGCCGTAACCGATGTACTCCTCCAGGAAGGTGGCGGTGGAGAGGAAGAACGGCCCCTTGCGGGTGAGGATCCCGCGCTGCTCCGGGGAGACCATCACGTCGCCGATCTGCACCACGCGGGCCGGTTCGCCGCGCAGCAGCACTTCGCGCCCCATGCCGCCGTAGTGGGCCACCAGCCGCCCGTCGGCCCACACCCCGGTGGCCGCCGCCCCGGCCAGCCCGCCCCGGTACTTCCAACGCCAGAAGTCCGCGGACATCTCGCTGCCGAACACCTCGCGGAACAGCTCGCGCACGGCGGGCGCATCCGCCTCGCCGATGCGGGTCACCCGCCAGGTCGGGGTGCGCTGCTTGTCGAAACGGAGCAGCCGGTAGGCGCGGCGTCCTTGGGCATAGGCCTCGCGCCGCGTCAGGCAGGCCGCCCGGAAACGCTCCGTCCGATCATCGGGCGGGAGCCCCTCCAGGGCGGAGAGCTGACGTTCCAGGTAGGCGACGACATCGTCGGAAAACTCCGCCTCGCCGCCCGGCGCGAATCCGCAGCGCTCGGCGGCCGCCTGGAGCTGAGCGAGGAGGTGGAGCGCCCCCCCCTCCTCGGCGTCGCGGAACCGCTCCACTTCATCGAGGATCACTACCCGTCCGCCCGGATCGAGCAGCCGCTCGGCGCGGTCGAACAGCCGCAGGATATCCACGTGACGGGCCGCATCGTGCAGGAGGACGGCGAGGAAATGGCCACGCGTCTCCTCGAATGTCTCGTACCCGCCGCGGCGCAGTTGCCCGGCGGCCAACCCCTCGACGAGCGGGGACTCCACCCCCTCGGGGACGAGCCAGACCACCTCGTGGCCACGGCGGGTCAACGGCGCCAGCCAGCCGGCGCCCTCGATCCCCACCAGCAGGATACGGGCCGGGGGCGGCGGCAGCGCGGCGAACAGCGCCTCGGAGACGGCATCGCCGACCCGCCCGGAGATCTCCCCCGCCTCCGCCAGGAGGGCGGCGGGAAGATTCCCCGCCAGCACCTGCAAAGCGACCGATGAATCGAACGCAAAGGCGAGAGAGGATTGGGCGGTGGCGGAGTCGGTCATGGTCTCATCACGGTCGAGGGGGCAGGTCGGTTGGGCCGCGCGGGTCACGACCAGTGGTGGGGCAGGATCACCATCCCCTGTTCCAGGCCCTCCTGGGTCACCTCGAGGTGGGCGGCGCCGATCACGTAGTCATACAGGTGGATCGCCTCCTCGCACAGCAGATAGGCCTCGATGGAGTAGCGCCCCTTGAGCAGCGGCAGGTGGGGATAGACCACGGTGGCCTCCCCGTTCCCCTGCGCGTCGCGCGTCACCTCGACCCCATCGCTCAACGTCCCCGCGCTGGTGACCGCGCGCCCGTCCTCGGTCTTCAAGCCGAAGCCGACGGTCGGCGTCGGCAGGGCCGGGTCGGAGGAGAAGGCGACCCGCACGGTGAGCTCGCTGACACCGCTGCGCACCGCCAGGTCACGGCCACGGGCGCCGTCCACCGACACCTCCACCCTGCTGATCGCCGCGACCCGCCCTTCGTGGGAGGGCTTGCGCGTCACCCCCGGCACCGGGGCCTGCGACGCCGCCCCCTCCAGGGAGCCGGAGTAGGCGGCGATCACCCGCCCCGGTTCGCCGTCGGCGACCACCGCGCCGTGCTCCAGCCAGATCACCCGATCGCAGATCGCCTCCACCTGATAGAGCGAATGGGAGCAGAACAGGATGGTCTTTCCCGCCCGGCGAAACGCCATGATGCGGTCGAAGGACTTGCGGGCGAAGGCGCCGTCGCCCACCGACAGCGCCTCGTCGACGATCAGGATATCGGGCTCGACCGCGGTGGCCACGGCGAAGGCGAGCCGCATGAACATCCCCGAGGAGTAGGTCTTCACCGGCTGGTCGATGAACTCGCCGATGCCGGAGAACTCGACGATCCCGGGGAAGAGGCGGTCCATCGCCGCCCGCGAAAGGCCCGCCAGGGCGCCGCTGAGGTAGACGTTCTCCCGCCCGCTCACCTCCGGGTGGAAACCGGCCCCGAGTTCCAGCAGGGCCGAGACCCGCCCGTTCACCGCCACCGTCCCGGAGGACGGCGCCAGGGTGCCGGTCACCAGTTTGAGCAGCGTGCTCTTGCCGGCGCCGTTGTTGCCCACCACCCCGACCACCTCGCCGTGGGAGACCTCCAGGTCGATCGGCCGCAGGGCGTAGATGTCGTGGTGGCGCGGGCGCCCGGTCAGCACCTCGCGCAAGCGGTCCATCGGGTTGTGGTAGAGGCGGTACTGCTTGCTCACGCCGGCGAGGTGGATGACGGTCACAGCGCCTCCCGCATGTGCGGCATGGCGCGCCGGTAGAGCACCCAGGCGGGGGCGAGCAGCAGCAGCCAGTAGATCAGCGGCCGAAGCAATTGGCCTTCGCCCCAGGGCGCCCCCTGCACCGCCCCGTGGATCAGCGCCATCAGGTCGGCAAAGGGGTTGAAGGCGAGCAGCCAGCGCGCGGACTCACTGAGCACCTGGGGGGAGTAGAGGATCGGCGTGAGGTAGAGAATAATGGTCAGCACGAAGGGGAAGAGCTGGCGCACGTCGCGCAGGAACAGCCCGACCACCGCCAGCAGATAGCTCAGCGGGATCAGCCAGATCAGCAGCACCAGCACCACCAGCAGCGCCGCGGGGAGCGCCGCCACGCCGACCAGGAAGCCCACGGTCCCGGCGTAGATCACGCCGTAGATGCTGCCGGCGAGCAGCAGCGGCACCAGCGGCAGGATCTCCAGGGGGAACGGGGTGCGGCGATACAGCGCGGACATCGAATCGAGCACCAGCAACGAACGCTGCATCACCTCCGAAAGCAGCAGCCAGGGGAGCATCCCCACCAGGAAGTAGTCGAGGAAGGGGGCCTTTCCGGGCAACTTGACCCGCAGCACGACGTCGAGCAGGAACCAGAAGCCGACCACCTGCAGGGCCGGCTGCAGCAGCATCCAGAGGGTGCCGAACAGCGTGCCCGAGGTCTGACCGGTCATCTCGCGACGCACCAGCATGGTGATCAGGGCACGGTGGGTCGCCAGCGCCCGAGACGGGCCGACCAACCCGCCGACGCTGTTCACCAGATACTTGCGAAAAAATCCGAGCATCGACAAAACCCAGAAATCATAAAATAATCAAACAGATAAAACACGAAAAAGGGCGCCTACTCTACACCATCCGAACGCCCCTTGCCAGTCGTCGACCGAGTCCCATCGGCGGCGGTCTCCTCCCCCTCCGCGACCACCACCACCCGCTCGGGCAGCGTGCCGAAAGGGCGCACCTGGAGCACCTTCGGCGGATGCTCGAAGCCCTGAGCCTGGACGATCTCCTGGTAGCCGTAGCCGACCGCCGGCTCTCCCTCCTTCGGCACCGCGCTCACCGCGACGGTGTAGAAGTTGCCGGTGGCGAACTGCAGCCACGGCAACAGTTCAGGGAGCACCGTGACGTCGACCAGATCGGTGAGGTCGACCCGGCTCTTGAGGTCCGCCTCGGCGCGCGCCTCGAGGATCTTGCCGAGGGTCTCCTCGTCCATTCCCGGCAGCAGCGCCAGCGCCTCGCGGGAGGCGACGTTGGGGTTGACCCCGCTGTTACCGCCGTAGATGGTGAACACCGCGTTGAGGTCGATCCCCTCCAGCACCTCGTCGAACCCCTTGATCAGCCGCAACTCCTCCACCGACTCCAGGCGGCCGTTGCGCGGCCGGTAGGGGGGATCGAGTTTCTCGTAGTACTTCTCCTCGGCACCGTTCACCCGCTCCAGGTCGTCGCCGTCGATCCAGTCCTGCCAGGCATCGAGCAGCGCCTCCACCTGGTCGTCGTCGTCGACCCGGGTGCGCAGCAGCTCCTCCATCCGCGCCCGGCTGAGGTTGTTGAGGTTGATCTTGCCGGCGTGGTCCCAGACCCGCACCTCGACCCCCTCGGGCAGCGGGAAGGCGGTGGTCAACGGCTGGCCGTTGAAGCGGTTGGCCGCGATGCGCCGCTCGCTCAGCGGCCCCTGATCCTTCAGCGGCTCGGGCATGCGGACGAGCATCAGCTCCATCTCGGCGCGATGCACGGCGTCGAGGGTGGCGGCCCAGCGCCCCACGGCTTCCCGGTTGTGGAAGGCGGCCTTGGCGGTGAGCCGCGCCTCGGAGGCCATCACCGCGGCGAACACCGCCGCGGTGGCGATGAACCACAGCACCAGCACCAGCACCATGCCGCGCTGACGTCCACCCGCGAGGAGGGGCCACCGGCTCACTGCTTGGTCACCTTGGGACGAACACTGCTGTGTTCATAGGCGGCGATCGGCGCCACCACCTCGAGCGGCGCGCGCCCCTCCTCCAGGGGCTCCAGCACCACCCGCACCGCCCGCGGCAACACCAGGTTCTCCTCCGCCGACCACTCCTCGACCCACTCGCGCTTCTCCTCGTCGTCGGGGTCCACCTCCAGATACTGGAAATGGGCGCGGTACCCCGGCACCAGCAGCTGCCCGTCGGCCTCGTCCAGCCGCTCGGCGGGCGATTCCGTAAACGCCGGAACGATCCGCAGCCAGACCCCCTTGTCCGCGGAGTCGGCCCCCTCCGGCAACTCGCCGTTCACCCGCCAGGCGGTGAATCCGGCGTGCTGGTCGGGCGACAGGGTGGAGACCCAGGAGAGTCCGTCGGCGTCCCCCTCGAAATAGAGCAGCGGCTGGTTCTTCTCCTCGTCGCGGTAGAAGAAGGGGAGCGCCCCTTCCAGGGCCCGCTCCAGTTGGAGCAGCCCGAGGGAGAGGTCGAGCCGGTCATCGAGGCGACCGCGGGAAGAGGTCCAGTCCCGGCCGAGCTGATGCAGGGCCGCCGACAGCAGCCCCATCAGCAGCACCGAAAGGGTCAGCGCCACCAGCAGCTCCAGCAGGGTGAAGCCCCGCTGAGGACCCTGCAGGCTCACTGGGCGGTCTCCAGCTTCTTCCAGCGGGTCGTCTCCTGGAGCGGCTCGCCGCGGTCGTTGACCACCGTGAAGCGTTCCAGGGCGTAGAGGATCTCCTTGGTCTGGCGCTCCGGCGGCGGCACCAGCTCGCCGACCTCCATCTTCGCCCGCCACGCCTCCCGCTCCGGCTCCTCGGGATATTCGGGCTTCTCCTCCACCTGGGCGGCGTTCAGCGCCGCGCGCTGGAAGAGCGCCTTCGCCAGGGCGTCGCCGGAGGCGAAGGAGAGCCGCTTGCTGCCGCCGAGCAAGCCGAACAGCGCCCCCACCGCGAGCCCGGTGATGGCCAGGGCGACCAGCACCTCCAGCAGGGTGAAACCGCGGGCGCGGCGACGGCTCACCCCTCCTCCCCCGGCAGCTTGGCGCGCACCCGTCCGGTGACGGCATCGATGCGGATGGTGGCGGTGCGGGTGCCCAGTTTCAGGGCGAGTTCCCCGCCGCTGCTCCCCCCCTCGGGGAAGAAGGTGACCTTGAAGGGCGCATCCTTGCCCTCGGGCACCTTCCCCTCCAGCACGCTGAGGGAGACCCCGCGGCTGACCCAATGGCCCTCACCCGGATCGGTGACCCCCCCGGGCTGCAACACCGCCTCGGCGGGATAGCCCTGGATGATCGCCGAGCGACGGGCGTAGTTGAGCGCCGCCACCGCCTCGCGCACCTGGGCGCGGAACAGCGACCCCTCGCTGCTGCCGATGCGCGGCGCCACCAGGGCGGCGAGCATGCCGACGATGGCCATCACGACGAGCAACTCGAGCAGGGTGAAGCCGCTGACGCGGGTGCGCGGTAGGTGGCGCGCGGTGAATGGTGAACGGTGAATGGTGAACGGTGAGCGGTGAGTGATGAGCGGTGAGCGGTCGTCGAAGGGACTTGGATCCAACATGGTATTTACCGGGCGCGCGCCCAAGGCGGGCACCGCCCACAACCGTTCACCGCTCACCAGTATCACCAGTTGGTGATGTCGGCGTCGTCGCCTTCGCCACCCTCGTTACCGTCGGAACCCATGGAATAGAGGTCGTAGTCGTTGTTGTGACGGCCCGGACGGCGATACTGGTAGGCGTTCTTCCAGGGATCGACCGGGACCCCCTTTTTCAGGTAGGGGCCGGACCAGAGATTGCTGCCGCCGGGGTTGGTCGTCAGCGCTTCGAGGCTGTCGGGGTAGCGGCCGACGTCAAGGCGGTAGGTGTCGAGGGCAGACTCGATCATCTTGATCTGGGCGGACGCCGCGTCGCGCTGGGAGCCGGCGAACTTGCTGAACAGCTTGGGGCCGACCAGGGCGGCGAGCATGCCGATGATCGCCATCACGATCAGCAGCTCGATGAGGGTGAAGCCCGCGCTGCGGGTCTTTCCGGTGTAGGGCGCCATGTTACCTCCGTTTGTGGATATTTTTGGCGTCGCGAGTGGCCGGCCATTCTACTGAACGGCCGGCCACCGGTGCAAAGGGCTCGCGAAAGAGCATTGGACCCACGGGGTTCGGATCAGTTCCAACCGAGGCCATCGATGCCGTGATCGTTGAGCAACCTGGCGGCCTCCTTCAGACGACGGTAGATGCGCCCCATCGCCTCGGAGTTGTCTTCGCGGGGATTGATCAGCTGCGGGACGATGATCAGCGCCAGCTCGGTACGCTCGGTGCTCTTGCTGTCGTTGGAGAACAGGCTGCCGATACCGGGCAGGTCCTTCAGCCCCGCCAGGCCGGCATTCTCGTCCGTGTGCTTGTCCTGGATGATCCCGCCGAGGATCAGCGCCGCACCGTCGCGCACCACCGCCGAGGTCTGCACCTCACGGTTGGTGAAGTAGGGCAGGCCGAGGGAGGTGGCGTCCTTGCCCACCTGGGAGATCTCCTGGTGGACATCCAGGTTGATGATGCCGTCCTCGCTGATGTGCGGGGTGACGGTAAGGATGATGCCGGTATCGCGGTACTGGACATCGTTGTAGAGCGTGGAGGAGGAGGTGGCGGTGGTATCCGAGGAGGTGATCCGCGTCAGCACCGGCTCCTCCGAACCCACCTTGATCACCGCCTCCTGGTTGTCGCGCACCAGGATCGAGGGGCGCGACAACACGCGCGTGGCGGTCTTGCTGTCGAGGTAGTTGAGCAGCAGATTGAGGCGATTGCCCAACTGGTTGAACACCAACCCGGCCCCGGTGCCGTCACCGACCGCGCTGGCGACACCGAAATTGGTCGACAACTTGGTACGCCCGGTGCCGTTGAGCAACTCCCATTCGATACCGAAGCGGTTGGTGTTGTCCAGGGTCACCTCGGCGATGACCACGTTGATCATCACCTCCCGGGAGGGCAGGTCGAGCTCCGCGATGGTCTCCAGCAGTTGCTTGTAGTCCCGCGGCAGGGCGCGCACCAGCAGGCTGTTGGTGTCCTCGTCGGCGACGATGCTCACCTGCAGCGAGGCGGAGGCGGAGACCGCGGTGGGGGCGGCCGGCGCCGGCTCGGCGGCCTGTTGCGCCACCTGCTGGGCGGCTTCGGCCAGATTCTTCGGCGGCGCCTTGCCCTGCTCCTCGGCGGCCGGCTCCTTGACGATCTTCGGCTCCGGCACCGCCGCCGCCACGGCCGCCTTTGCCGTATCCTCCTTGTTCTTGAACACCTCGCTGAGGGTCGAGGCGAGCGCCTTCGCCTCCAGGTTCTTCACCTTGTAGATGAAGACCCGCTCCCCCCCCTCGCCCTCGCCGGAATCGAGGATGCGGATCCAGCGATCGATCTCGGCAAAGCCGCGGTTGGGGGGCGAAACCACCAGCACCGCGTTGATGCGATCGAGGGAGACGATCTGGAAGCTGCTGGTCGCCCCCTCCACCGCGGTGATGATGCCGGTGAGATCCTTCACCACGTCGGCCGCCTTGGCGTACTTCAGCGGATAGAGATGAAGACCGCGTCGGGCGAAGGGATCGGCGTCGATCAGCTTGAGCATCTGATTGACCCGCTCCAGCCGCTCGGGGGCGTCGAAGATGGCGAGCATATTGAGGTTGGGCAAGGTGACGATGTAGCCGCCACCGGGCTCGACCATCGGCTTGAGCACCGCCAGGGCAGCCTCGATGGTGGCGTGGCGCAGCGGCGTGACCTGCAGCACCACCGCTCCGTTGGCGCTGTCGAAGCTGCCCGCCGGGCCGATCTCCATGGGGATGATCGGATTCTGCTTCTTGGCGTAGTAGACCTCGCCACGCTTCTCCAGGTTGACCGAGGCGCTGGTCATCAGCAGCCGCAGCAGCGGCCACAGGTCCGCGTGGTGAAGCGGCCGGTCGGGGGCGGTGCGCAGGGTAACGGTGTCGGCGATCGACGGGTCGATGACCAGCGAGATGCCCAGCGCGTCGGCGATCTCCTCCATCACCGCGCGCAGCTCCACTTGGTCGTAGTCGAGCTGCACCACGTCGTCCTGGGGCGAAACACTGATCGGCGGCGCCACCTCGGAGGTGGTCGGCATCGGCGGCAGGGTGCCCAACTGGGTAATCTCGGGAACCTCCTTCTTCTTCGTCGGCGCCTCATCCGGCACGACCACCTGCTCGACCGGTGCCTTCGCCCGGTTTCCACCGGGCGCCACCAATTCGTCCACCATCCCCAACGAATCGTCGACGGGCGTCGCCGCGGGCTCCGGCGGGTTCATCGCGCACGCCTGGAGCATCAACGCACCCAGCGCCACCATCGCACCTCGCTTACCGGGAATGTTCCACTGCATAGGTATCTGCCTTCTCCACGCCGCAACCCGTTCGGCCGGCGCTATAGATTCACGTCATTGATACTGAAGACCGCCGACAGCATGGCGATCACGATCCCGCCGACGAAGATGCCGAGCAGCAGGATCAGAAAGGGTTCGAGGAACGCCACCAGGCGCATCATCTGCTGCTTGACCTGGGCGTCGAAGGTTTCGGCCAGCTTGTCGAGCACCTGGGCGGTGCGCCCGGACTCCTCGCCGACGATCACCAGTTGCGAGAGCAGTTGGGGGAAGATGGCCGCCGCGCCGAGCGCCTGGCCGAGGCTCTTGCCGCCGCGCACCTGCTCCTCGATCTGCCGCATGGCGACAATAAGTTGCTGATTGTCCATGACCCCACGGGTGATGTGAAGCCCCTTCAGCATGGGGATGCCGGCCCCCAGCAACGCCCCAAGGGTGCGGCAGAAGCGCCCCGCCTCCGCCTCCAGCAGCAACTGGCCCATCAGCGGCAGGGAGAGCAGCAGGCGGTCGCGCCGCTCGCGCCCCTCCGGCGTGGAACCGAAGCGCCGCCAGCCGAACCAGGCGCCGAAGGGGATCAACGGCAACGTCCATCCCCAGTAGACCAGCCAGTCGCTCAAGGCGAGCAGGAAGGCCGCCGAGGGGGGCACGCCGGTACCGCTGTCCTCGAACAGGGAGGCGAACTGGGGCACCACGAAGACCAGCAGCAGGATCACCGAGAGGATGCCGACGACGAACAGGATCGCCGGGTAGATCAGCGAGGAGACGATATGGCGCCGGGTCTCGTCGGCCTCGGCGAGGAAGCGCTCCAGCTTCGGCAGCAACCGGTCGAGGATGCCGCCCTCCTCGCCGGCGCGCACCAGGTTGACGTAGATGTTGGAGAACACCTTGGGGTGGGCCTGCATCGCCTGGGCGAGGCTCTTGCCCCCCTTCACGTCGCGCCGCAGGTCGGCGATCAGCTGGTTCACCGCCGGTTTCTCGGTGAGCCCTTCGAGCAGGCCGAGGGCCCGATCGAGCGGCACCCGGGTCTCCACCATGGTGGTCAAGCCGCTGGTGAAGTCGATCAGGTCGCGGTTGGTCACCCCGCCGCGGCTGAACAGCTCGCCGCCCCCGCCGCCGCCGGCCTCCACCTTTACCGGGGTGAGGCCGCGCCGACGCAGCAGTGCCACCACCTCGTGCTCGTTCTCGCCCGCCACCTCCCCCTTCTGCTCGGTGCCGGCGGCGTCGAAGGCCACATACCGAAACTGCTGCGTCGCCATGGACTATCCCACCGCCGGTGAAGAAGAAGAGGGTCCGCAAATGAACGCGAATGAACGCGGATAAGAGAAGCACTCCATCGACTGATTCAATCTGCGTTCCGACCATCGGCGGCGCGCGCGCCACGCAGGGCGGGGTGTGTGATGGCGAACAAACGCGGGCACACGAAAAGCGTTCCCCGCTTTTCTCTTCCATTCGCGTTCATTTGCGTTCATTTGCGGACAACTCTTCCTCTTCACGCCTGCCGGGTGACGCGGACGATCTCTTCGGGTGTGGTGAGGCCGGCGCGCAGCTTCTCCAGGGCGTCGGCGCGCAGGGTGGTCATCCCCTCCTTCAGCGCCTCGCCGCGAATCACGTTGGCGTCGGCGCCGGCGGCGATCTGATGGCGCACCTGATCGGAGAGGGTCAACAACTCGTAGATGCCGAGACGGCCGCGGTAACCGCTGCCGCCGCAGCGCTCGCAGCCGCTGCCGCGCCGATAATGGGTGATGTCGCCGGGGACCAGCCCCAGGGCCGCGGCCTCGTCGTCGCCCAGGGGCTGTTCGACGGCGCAGCTCGGGCAGACCTGGCGGACCAGCCGCTGGGCCAGCACGGCGAGCACCGAGGAGCTGATCAGGTAGCTGTCGATGCCCATGTCCTGGAGGCGCACCAGGGCGCCGGCGGCATCGTTGGTGTGCAGGGTGGAAAGCACCAGGTGGCCGGTGAGCGCCGATTCGATGGCGATCTCGGCGGTCTCCCGGTCGCGGATCTCGCCGACCATCACGATGTCCGGATCCTGGCGCAGGATCGAGCGCAGGCCGGCGGCGAAGGAGAGGCCGATCTTGGCGTTGACGTGGATCTGGGTCACCCCCTGGAGCTGGTACTCCACCGGGTCCTCGACGGTGATGATCTTCTGCTGCCCGTCGCGGATCTTCTCCAGGGTGGCGTAGAGGGTGGTGGTCTTGCCGCTACCGGTGGGGCCGGTGACCAGAAGCATGCCGTGGGGCTGGCGGATGGCGCGGCGGAAGGGCGCCAGCACCTCCTCCGGCATGCCCAGCTTCTCCAGACTGACGTGGACGTCGCCGCGATCAAGGATACGCAGCACGATCGATTCACCATGGACCCCCGGCAGGGTGGAGACGCGCATATCGAGCTGGCGTCCGCCCATGGCGTACTGGATGCGGCCGTCCTGGGGCAGCCGCTTCTCGCCGATGTCGAGCTTGGCCATCAGCTTGAGCCGCGAGGAGACCGCCGGCGTGACGTGGGCCGGCAGGGTCTCCAGCCGGCTCATCACCCCGTCGACGCGCACCCGCACGCCCATCTCGTCCTCCTCCGGCTCGAAGTGGACGTCGCTCGCCTTCAGGTCGAGGGCCCGCTCCAGCAGGTGGTTGACCAAGCGGATCACCGGCGCGTCGGAGGCCAGGTCCTTCAGGTACTCCTCGTCGTACTCGCTGCCGTCGGGCCCCTCGCCGGCCTCCATCTCAGGGGCGAGACGGGCGCGCCACGCCTTGACCAGCCGCTCGATCGCCTCCTCCTCGGCGGGCTGGAAGCGCACCTCGCGCCCCAGCACCAGGCGCACCCGGGCGCGCGCCTCGATCGACGGCGGCTCGGAGAACAGCAGCACCGGCTCCTCGGGGAACGACTCCACCGGGGCCATCCCATTCTCCGCCAGCAGGTGGGAGAAAACCGACAGCGTCAATCCGCTCATCGCCGCGCCTCCTCTTCCCGATCCCCCTCCGGCCGGTGGGCGAAACCCACCAGCTTGACGCTCCCCTCCACCTGATCGCCGCGTGCGCGAACGTCGATGCTCACCACCTTGAAGCGGTTGACCGAGCCGGTGAGCGCCTTCACGTATTCGTAGAGCCGCCGCCCGGCGATGGAGAAGTGGACCGTCTGGGTCACCAGCAGCCACTCGCCGGAGGCGTTGAACTCCGGCAGCTCGAACGACTTCACCGTCGCCCCGACGCCGGCGCTCAGCTCACGCAGCACGCCGATCATCCGCGCACCGATCAGGTCGGCGGTACCGCCGCCGATCAGCGACGCCTCCACCTCGTCGGCGATCACGCTCTCCTCGCGGTGGCGCTGCTGCCACTGCTCCTGGGTCTCCAGCAGCCGCTCATAGCGGTGGATCTTATGGCGCAGGTCCTGCACCTCGTCGTTGTGGCCATGCAGGTAGCCCCACACCCCCGGCAACAGCTCGAAGGGGATCGCGTAGAGCAGGATCATCCCTGCGAAGAGCTGGAGCAGGCGCTTCTCGCGGGAGCTCATCGCGTCCCTCCCGACGCCCGGCGGACGGTATCAGCGTTCAACGGGCAGGTGCTCCTGTAGGTAGCCGGCCACGTCGACCCCGGCCAAGCGGAAACGGATGCCGAAGCGGTCCCCCTGCTGCCGGCCGGAAGAGCCGCGGGTGGCACGGCTGAAGGCCACCTCCTCGAACCGCGGGGTCTCCGCCAGGGCCGCCACCAACCCGGCGGGATCGGGGCTGTAACCCTCGAGCTCCACCACCCCGCCGTCGATCTGCAGGCGCTCGATCCAGCTATCCCGCGGGATCCGCGCATTGAGCAGCTTGATCACCCCGGCGACGTCCTGATCGGGAAAATCACGCACCGGCGCCAGGCGGGTCTCGATCCCCACCGTCTCCGCACGCAGGCGACTCGCCTCCCGGGCGTCCACCTTCAACCTCTCCAGCTTGCTCTCGAAATAGGCCATGCGGCCGGCCAGCAGCCCCCAGACTCCGAGGAACAGCCCCGCGGTGACGGCGGCCACGATCAGCTGGCGGCGGCGCAGACGATGACGGCGAGCGGCCTCCGTGCGCAGGCTTGCCGCCCGCGGGACGAAACGCAGCGGGGTTTCGGCGTTCCGCGCCCCGGACCACGCCGCCTCCCCCTCCAGCATCTCGGGCTCCGCGTCCTGCCCCTCCCCCGCCAAGGCCTCCCCCACCAGCGCCTCCCGCCACTGGTCACGCAGCGCCGGCTGTTCCAGATCCCCGCGCGCGCAGCCCAGCCAGCGCACCGGGCGCCCGGCGGACCACTCGACACAGGTGAGGAAGTCGCCCTCCGCCTCGCAACGCCAGCGATGGCCGGTGGCGGGGGGGATCAGCGCGGGACGGGGGGCCAGCGCGGCGAGAAACAGCCCGCGCTCCTCGAAGGCGTGAAACAGCGACTCCGCCCGTTCGTCGTCCAGCCAGAGGGCGAGGACCCGCCCGCCGGGCGACGCGGGAGGGAGTACCCGCAGGGCCATCGGCTGCTCGACGCCGGGGAGCAGATCGGGGAGCTGCAGACGGACCGCGTCGTGGAGCTGCTCCGCGGAGAGCCCGGGCATATCCAGGGCGAGGGCGAAGAACTCGTCGCCGGGCAGGGCCAGCGCCACCTGCAGCCGATCGCCGGGGAGCAGCCGCCGGGCGGCGCGCGCCACCGCCTCGGCGCTGCCCTCCGCCAGCGGCTCCTCGCGGCCGGCGACGGGGTCGATCAGACGATCGGCGCAGAGCAGCAGCAGCCGCTCCTGCACCTCCTCGTCACGCTCGCCCCCCTGCCGCCAACGCCGCCAACGCTGCGGGGGCAACTGCGGCAACTGACGTAGGACGGCGACCCACGCCTGCAGACGTTCGTTCAAACCGGCGCCCCCGTGCCGTCATGGCCGACGCAGAGGTCCAGCGCCCGCTCCCACGGCGGCAGGCGGACGCCGAAGGCCTCTTCCAGCCGTCCGTTGTCGAGCACCGAATAGGCGGGACGGCGGGCGGGGGTGGGATACTCGGCGGTGGTGATCGCCTTCAGCTCACGCAACGCCGGCGGCGCCGCCCCCTCCAGGTGGGGGGCGCGGCGGAAGATGGCGGCGGCAAAGCCGTGCCAGGTGGTCTCGCCATCGCAGGTGAGGTGGTAAGTGCCACCGCGTTCGCTCAGCGCGCCGGGCTGGGCGACGACCTGGGCGGTCGCCTCGGCGATGGCACGGCTCCAGGTGGGGGTCCCGCGCTGGTCGTCGACCACCGCGAGGCGCTCCCGCTCGCCGCCCAGACGCAGCATGGTGCGCAGGAAATTGTGGCCGCGCAGGCCGTAGACCCAGGCGGTGCGCAGGATCAGGTGGTCGCCACCGACGGCGCGCACCGCCTCTTCGCCGGCCAGCTTGGTGCGGCCGTAGACCCCCTGCGGGGCGGTCGGGTCGTCCTCCCGGTAGGGGCGGTTCGCCGCACCGTCGAAGACATAGTCGGTGGAGTAGTGAACCAACGCGCAGCCGCACCGCTTCGCCTCCTCGGCGAGGACGCCGGGGGCGATGGTGTTGATCGCCTCGGCGAGCGCCGGCTCCTCCTCCGCCCGGTCCACCGCGGTGTAGGCGGCGGCGTTGACGATGAGCGCGGGGCGGACCTCCGCCACCACCGCGCGCAGCGCCGCGGCGTCGCTCAAATCGACTCGGGGAAGGGCCTTGGGGAGGGCCCCGCTCGCCCCCGGCGCGACCACCGCACCGAGGGTCGCCAGGGTGCGCTGGAGCTCCCAACCCACTTGGCCGGAGGCGCCGAGCAATAGAATGGGGTGATGCCGTCGCATGAAGGTCCGATAGGTTCCTGAATGGGGCGTGCCGGTCTTTGGAGTGGTTCACCCCGGACCGGGAAAGCGGTCATTATCGTTCTCATCGCCGCAATCGGAGCGGCGAATCAATCGGCGTAGGATAGCAGTCGATCCTCCGCCAGGTCACGCAGGCGGATCCCTTCCCGATCCTTGGCCGAAAGCTCCGGCGCAACGCTCAAGGGCCAATCGATTCCGATGTCGGGATCGTCCCAGGCGACCGTCCCCTCCACAGCGGGGTTGTAGCGGTCGGTCACCTTGTAGGCAAACAGCGCGGTCTCGCTGGTGACGCAGAAACCGTGGGCCAATCCCGGCGGCACCCACAACTGGCGGCGGTTGTCGGAGGAGAGCAGGACCCCGACCCAGCGACCGAAGGTGGGCGAGCCGCGACGGATGTCCACGGCCACGTCGAACACTTCGCCCTGGAGCACGTAGACCAACTTGCCCTGGGCGTTGGGGTTCTGGAAGTGGAGGCCGCGCAACACCCCGCGACGGGAGCAGGAGAGATTGTCCTGGACGAAGTCGCCGGGCAGACCCGCGGCCAGGTAGCGCTCCCGATTCCAGCTCTCCATGAAGAAGCCCCGCTCGTCGCCGAACACCTTGGGTTCGACGATCCGCACACCAGGGAGTTCCGTATCGATCACGTTCATCTGCACGCCCCCTGCTGCAACAGGTTGAGGAGGTAGGTACCGTAGCCGTTGTTCCGATAGCCCGTGGCGATCCGCTCCACCTCCGCCGCGTCGATCCAGCCGGCGCGGTAGGCGATCTCCTCGGGACAGGCGACCTTCAGCCCCTGGCGGGCCTCGATGGTCTCGATGAAGTTGGCCGCCTGGATCAGCGAGTCGTGGGTACCGGTATCGAGCCAGGCGGTACCCCGCCCCATCCGCTCCACCACCAGTTGCCCCTGCTCCAGGTAGCGCTTGTTGACGTCGGTGATCTCCAGCTCGCCGCGGGGGGAGGGGCGGATCGACTTGGCGATCTCCACCACCTGCCGGTCGTAGAAGTAGAGGCCGGTCACCGCATAGTTGGACTTGGGTGCCGCGGGTTTCTCCTCCAGGCCGGTGACCCGCCCGTCGGCATCGAACTCCGCCACCCCATAACGTTCCGGGTCCTTCACCCAGTAGCCGAAGACGGTGGCCCCGTCGCCCCGCTCGGCGGCACTACGCAGGGTCTGGGTGAGGCCGTGACCGTAGTAGATGTTGTCGCCGAGGATCAGGCAGGAGCGGGAACCGTCGACGAACGACTCACCGATCAGGAAGGCCTGGGCCAGCCCGCCCGGCTCGGGCTGGGCGGCGTAGGAGAGGGAGATCCCCCACTGGCTGCCGTCGCCGAGCAGCTCCTGGAACAGCCGCTGGTCGTCGGGGGTGGTGATCACCAGGATCTCGCGGATCCCCGCCAACATCAGGGTGGTCAGCGGGTAGTAGATCATCGGCTTGTCGTAGACCGGCAGCAGCTGCTTGCTCACCACCCGGGTAAGCGGATAGAGACGGGTGCCGGAACCGCCGGCGAGGATGATGCCCTTGACGCCCATGGTCAGCCACCCAGTCCGAGTCGCTCGCGGTCGTGATCGATCTGCGCGCGCAGCCGCTCGCCGTTCTCCAGGTACCACTTCACCGTCTTGCGCATGCCGGAGTCGAAGGTCTCGGCGGGCTCCCAACCCAGCTCGTCGCGGGTCTTGGTCGGATCGATGGCGTAGCGCCAGTCGTGCCCCGGGCGGTCGGTGACGAACTCGATCAGCGACTCGAAGGGGCGATGGGGCGAGTCCGGCACCAGCTCGTCGAGCAGCGCACAGAGGGTCTTCACCACCTCCAGGTTGGTCTTCTCGAAGTTGCCGCCGATGTTGTAGGTCTCCCCCGTCCGCCCCGCCTCCAGCACCCGGCGGATGGCGCGGCAGTGGTCGAGTACGTAGAGCCAGTCGCGGATGTTGGTGCCGTCGCCGTAGACCGGCAGTCCCTTGCCCTCCAGGGCGTTGAAGATCATCAGCGGGATCAGCTTCTCCGGAAACTGGTAGGGCCCGTAGTTGTTGGAGCAGTTGGTGGTCAACACCGGCAGCCCGTAGGTGTGATGGTAGGCGCGCACCAAGTGGTCGGAGGAGGCCTTGGAGGCGGAATACGGGCTGTTGGGGGCGTAGGGGTGGCACTCGGTGAAGGGGGGATCGGTCGGCCCGAGGGTGCCGTAGACCTCGTCGGTGGAGACGTGGAGGAAGCGGAAGTCCGTGCGCTCCTCCCCCGTCAGGGCGCCCCAGTAGCGGCGCGCCTCCTCCAGCAGGTTGAACACCCCGACGATGTTGCTCTGGATGAACTCGCCGGGAGAGTCGATGGAACGGTCGACGTGGGACTCGGCGGCGAAGTTGACCACCGCCCGCGGGCGATGCTCCTCGAACAGCCGGCGCACCAGCTCGCGATCGCCGATGTCACCCTGGACGAAGTGGTGGCGGGGATCGTCCGCCAGCCCGTCGAGGTTGTGCAGATTGCCGGAGTAGGTGAGCCGGTCCAGGTTGATCACCGGCGAACCCACCTCCGCGATCCAATCGAGCACGAAATTGGAACCGATGAAACCGGCGCCGCCGGTGACGATGATGGGCTGAGTCATGGAATTTCGCTTGAAATCGGGTCGGTCGATGGTCGAAAACGGGGCCGTGAACGAGAGCAAACCCTCACTTCCAACCCGGCCCTGGAAAGCGCGGCGGATTATACCCGAAGAGTCCCGATGCCGCCTAATAGACCACCTGGATCCGCTCCGACCCCGCCCAATCGCCCAGGCGCTGGAGCAGTTCCGAGGCCGGTCGCACCCGCCACCCCTCGTCCAGGTGGAGCGGCCCACGGGCGGATCCGTTGCGATAGTCGATGGTCACCGGGCAGGGGCCGTCGCGGAACGGCGCCAGCAGGTCGGCCAGCCGCACCCCCGGGCGCGCCTCCAGCAGCCGGCCGTCGAGGCGGATCACCAGCCGCTTGGCGTAGACCTCGCGTGCCTGGTCGATGTCGTTGATCTTCTCCGCCGAGAGGCGGAAGCCGCCGGAGTAGTCGTCCACCGACAGTCCCCCCTCCACCACCAGCACCTTGTCCTTGGCGAGGATGTTGCGGTAGCGCTCGAAGTCGTCGGAGAAGACCGCCGCCTCGACCCGCCCGCTGCGGTCATCCAGGGTGACGAAGGCCATCCGCCCGCGCTTGGTGTTGAGCGTGCGGATACCGATCACCAGCCCGGCGAGCACCACCTTCTTCTCCGGCGCCTTGCGCCGCCAGCGGTTGTTGTCCTCCTCGTCGTCGTCGCTCGGCGGCTCCGGCTGCGGCACGGTGGCACACACCTCGGCGATGCGCCCGGTGGTGAACTGGCCCAGCTCCTTCAGGTGACGCTCGATGGGGTGGCCGGTGAGGTAGAGACCGAGGGTCTCCTTCTCGTAGGCGAGCCGCTCATCCTCGTGCCACTCTGCACGGCTCTCGCGGGCGTTGGCCGGCAGCGTCTCCGGCGCGTCGCCGCCCACCGGCAGGCCGAACAGGTCCATCACCCCCGCGTCCTGATCGCGCAGATACTGCTCGGCGGCCTGGATCGCCTCGCCGAGCTGATGGTCGAGGGTGGCGCGGTTGACCCCCAGCTCGTCCAGCGCGCCGGCGCGGATCAGCGCCTCCAGCACCCGCCGGTTGGCCTTCTTCAGGTCGATGCGACGGCAGAAATCGAACAGATCGGAGAACGGCCCACCCGCCGCCACCTCGGAGACGATCCCCTCGATCGCCCCCTCGCCCACCCCCTTGATGGCGCCGAGGCCGTAGACGATCGCCCCATCCTCACGGACGGTGAACCTATAAGAGGAGGTGTTGACCGACGGCGGCACCACCCGCAGGTCCATGGCGTTGCACTCGTCGATCAGCGTCACCACCTTGTCGGTGTTGTCCATATCCGCCGAGAGCACCGCGGCCATGAACTCCGCCGGGTAGTGGGTCTTCAGCCACAGGGTCTGGTAGGAGACCAGGGCGTAGGCGGCGGAGTGGGACTTGTTGAAGCCGTAGCCAGCGAACTTCTCCACCAGGTCGAAGATCTTCATCGCCAGGGTGCCGTCGACCCCGTTGTTCTTCGCCCCCTCCTCGAAGGTGGCGCGCTGCTTGGCCATCTCCTCCGGCTTCTTCTTGCCCATGGCGCGGCGCAGCAGGTCGGCACCGCCCAGCGAGTAGCCCGAGAGCACCTGGGCGATCTGCATCACCTGCTCCTGGTAGAGGATGACCCCGTAGGTGGGCTCCAGGATCGGCTGCAGCGAGTCGTGCTGGTACTGGGCGTCGGGGTAGGAGATTTTCTCCCGGCCGTGCTTGCGGGCGATGAAGTTGTCGACCATGCCCGACTGCAACGGGCCCGGGCGGAACAGCGCCACCAACGCCACGATGTCCTCGAAGCAGTCGGGCAGCAGCCGCTTGATCAGCTCCTTCATGCCGCGGGATTCGAGCTGGAACACCGCGGTGGTGTTGGCCGCCTTGAGGTTGTCGAAGCTCGGCTTGTCGTCGAGCGGGATCATCGCGATGTCGGGGCAATCGGCCTCGGGATCACCGCCGCGAGTCTTGATGGTGCGGCGGATGTTGTCCAGCGCCCAGTCGATGATGGTCAGGGTACGCAAGCCGAGGAAGTCGAACTTGACCAGCCCCACCGACTCCACGTCGTTCTTGTCGAACTGGGTGACCAGGCTGCCGCCGCCCTCTTCACAGTAGAGCGGCGAGAAGTCGGTCAGATCCGAGGGGGCGATGACCACGCCGCCGGCGTGCTTGCCGGCGTTGCGGGTGAGCCCCTCCAGCTTCAGCGCCATGTCGATGAGCTCATGCACCTCCTCGTCATCGCGGTAGGTGTTGGCCAGCTCCTCCTCCTGCTCCATCGCCTTGGTCAGGGTCATCCCCACCTCGAAGGGGATCATCTTGGAGATGCGGTCGACGAAGCCGTAGGGGTGGCCCATCACCCGGCCGACATCGCGCACCACCGCCTTGGCGGCCATCGAGCCGTAGGTGATGATCTGCGAGACCTGACGGCGGCCGTAGGTCTCGGCCACGTAGTCGATCACCCGGTCGCGCCCCTCCATGCAGAAGTCGACGTCGAAGTCGGGCATGGAGACGCGCTCGGGGTTGAGGAAGCGCTCGAACAGCAGGTCGTAGGCGAGCGGGTCGAGGTCGGTGATGAGCAGCGCGTAGGCGACCAAGGAGCCCGCGCCGGAGCCGCGCCCCGGCCCCACCGGCACACCGTTGTTCTTCGCCCACTTGATGAAGTCGGCGACGATCAGGAAGTAGCCGGGGAAGCCCATCTGCAGGATCACCCCCAGCTCGATCTCCAGCCGCTCGTCGTAGGGCTTGCGCTTCTCGGCGAAGTCGGGGGCGTTGACGTCGAACAGCTTGGCGAGCCGGTACTCCAGCCCCTCCTTGGAAGCGTGACGGAAATACGCCTCCTCGGTGAACCCCTCGGGGATCGGGCTGGTCGGCAGATAATAGGTGCCGAGGCTCAACTGCACGTTGCAGCGCAGCGCGATCTCGACGCTGTTCTCCAGCGCCTCGGGGATGTCGCTGAACAGCTCCGCCATCTCCGCCGGCGACTTGAGGTACTGCTCCTCGGAGAAGCGCCGCGCCCGGTGGGGATCGTCGAGGGTGCGGCCGTCGTGGATGCAGACCCGCACCTCATGGGCCTCGAAGTCCTCCTTGGTGATGAAGTGGACGTCGTTGGTCGCCACCACCGGCAGCTCCATCATCGCCGCCAATTCCACCGCCGCGTGCAGGTACTCCTCCTCCTTGGGCCGCTGCGAGCGCTGCAACTCCATATAGAAGTCGTCGCCGAACAGCCGCACCCACTCGGTGGCCCGCTCCGCGGCCAGATCCCGCTTGCCGGCGAGCAGCGCCTCGCCGACATCGCCCAGCCGCCCGCCGGAGAGCGCGATCAACCCCTCGGTGGCGCGCACCGAGCCCTTCTCCTTATCCTCGTAGACCCGCAACAGCCACTCCCGCTCGAGGATCGGCACTCCCTGGTGCTGGCCGTCGGTGTAGCCCAGCGAGACCAGCCGGGTGAGGTTGCGGTAGCCGGTGTAGTCGCGGCAGAGCAGCACCAGCCGGAACGGCTTGGTGGGCGCCTCCGGGTTCTCGATCCAGACATCGGCGCCGAAGATCGGCTTGACCCCCGCCCCCTTCGCCGCGTTGAAGAACTTCACCGCGGCGAACAGGTTGTTCTGGTCGGTGATCGCCACCGCCGGCATGCCCATCTCGGCGCACGCCTTGACCAGCGGCTTGACCCGCACCATGCCGTCGACCATGGAGTATTCGGTGTGCAGGCGGAGATGGACGAAGGGGACGCTCATGGCCGTATTCTACGCGAGGACGGCCTATTTATGGGTGGCGTTTCTGCGCCGAGAACGAAGAGACGCGAAGAAGCGTTTTTTGCCTGAAATGGAAAAAACTCCATCCACCACCGGGCGATGCGCCGCCTTAAACGAGCCCCCAGTTAACGCCTCCCCTGTGAGGGCAGAATATGCAATCAAATCAAAGAACGGAAAAATCTGTACGCCATCCGCTCAAACTGCCCACGATCCTACGAACCCACAACACACAACATGACGCCATCCTTCACATCAATCAACACATCATAAAAAATCCATCCATACACTTCCCCCAAGCAAAAATCGACCTATACTCAACGCTGCCCCCCCCCCTCGAACAATGCGCAACACTATGAGCAGACAACCGCATAACCTACGCCGACGCAGCGAAACCCTTACGCACCCATTACAAAACTCTCAACGCGCACACCGATAAGCCCGCAAGAAGAAGACATACAATAACTACTTATAGCGAGACAAGAAACCAGCAAATCAAAATGCCATACAAAAAATAAATGACATACTTTCAACCGACCACGGACCATCCCATCACGGAGGAATATCGTGAAACGCTCCTACGCAATTGTTGTGGACATCCCAGAATCTGATGACACAAAATGCTTTATTGCATTTCCATTCAAGATAGAAGACACATCAAACTATCCAATCACTGACGTAATCAGCAAAGCGTTACTAAGAGAAAACATGACGCCCACCTGGACCAATTGGGCAGAACCCGGAATAATAATAGATACTAGAATTCGCTCTAACATAAGAGAGGCAAGCATGGTGATCGCAATATGCACACCATCAGCAGACAATTGCACCAACCCAAATGTAATGTACGAACTTGGTCTCGCAGACGCCATTGGAAAACCGACCCTCATCATGACGACAAACGCGGAAGAACTTCCTTTCGATATATCAAACAGAAATGCATTTAATTACAACCCATCCGACACCGAAGACAAAAATCACCGAGACGCCCTTATCGATAGACTTTGCCTGAGTATAAGCCATTTAAAAAGAGTTACGCGAAGCGAAGGATTCATATTAAAGGATGCACCGGGAATCCATGTAATCACAGCAACTGATAGGATATTTTTAGAAGCCCCATTTTGGAGCTATGTAAAGTCAGTTGAAAACATTAGCTACAACATCCAAGACGAAGTAGCAGCAATCACCTCTAATGCAAACAAGCTCTCCTACCTCGCCTCCCGTCTACTTTGGCCAAAAGGCACGGAGAAAAACGACACGTTGAATGATATTTTCACGACATGGAACGACTTCAAAAATTCTCACGAAAAACGCTTGAACAAATGCCTAGACGACACCAGCTTGGCCGATGCCAAAAATCTACTATTGGAACTCAAGACCCCATCAAAAGACGACAACATATCAACAATACTCCAGGTAGACTTGGAAAACCTGACAACAAAAGTCAAAGAGCACGCAGAGAAATACCAGAAATCCAGCGAATCTATTGACTCACTCATATTCAACGCATCAAAAGACCCATCAGGCCTTTATCGGGAGATTGACGCGATAGTAAAGAGTGTGGAATCACTTGGAACATATGCAAACAACACAACAAAACACCTCGATAAAGTGATTTACGATTCTTTTTGGGTATCTTAATATCGCACATCTGGAGAAAGCAGCGATGAAAGTATCATACGTCCTGAGCAATGACCGAGAACTTTATGATGTATTTTCACTCAACAAGGAAGACATATTGCATTCAGATGACTATCTTGAAAAGTTGAGAAAACATATATCAAATATTGTAGAAGTCGCCGGAAATGCAAAAAACATTCACGAATATTTCTTGCTTCACGACGCGATGGATCGATGGAGAGGCGCAGGCCGCGCTCTAGGAATTTCGGTTGACAAAGCACTGGTTCTTCCAGAAGGACTTACAAGAGAAGCACCCAAAAACCAACAAACGTGGTCGGAGGACAACTTGCAAAAATGGGTTGAAATCAAATCATTCGACATTAGGGAGAGGCACGCCATTGAATGGCACGAATCGAAACCAATATCTGAAATAATAAAGTCATACAATGAACAACTAACGCCCGATCAAGAAAGACAGGAAGCCGACTCAAATTGGCTTCACGCTGAACTATACGCAGCAGTCGAAATCATCGACGGAAGATTTCACTTGGTAAACTCAATCACATCAGATTCATATTGGAGACTTGAGGGAAAAAACGGGGGAAGATGGCTCTCAGATGTCAAGCGGCTGAAGGCATATTTTCACTGGAAGAGAAGAGGCGAGCTTTGGAGCGAAGAGACACGAAACGACTATTTGTCTGCCTGCCAAGAACTGTACTCCATGCTAACTGATGAACATCGAAAATCACCACAGTTCGCATTTTTTTCCATACAAGAATATATCGACAAAAATTTCCCGCCCCTCGAATCGAATTCCTCTCAGGATGAAAAAGAGATCAAAAGTAGAAGAAATCTGTGGAGCGAAACAAAAACCAATAGACTTATGGAAATCGGAGCATCCAATGACATATCTAAAAGCCGCAAGATAGCCGATCGACAAATTGCAAAATTTTATGACAACATTATTCCTGCTGTCGTAGAACAGAATGGCGACAGCACTCGGGAGGTTCTTGAGGCATTAGGCATGCGCAAGGGATTCGAACACAATCAAGAAATTGTCAATTGCTTTGAGATGGCGGTCGCTATCTATTTTTTGGACACAGACCTGATCAAAAATATTATAAACATAGAACCACCAATGCCGTCTTAGATATAAGCCATAGTGACCCCGAACCTATCGGGGTCACGAGTGCTTTCGGCGTAGCTGAGGGGCATATTTTGCACCTCTGGGAAAAAGCGTATGTTTTCACGTTCGTCACCACAACAAGACGAATGACGCACAGCACCTGGGGTCAGATCTTGTTTCTTGCTCAAAAGCCGGAAATTATCAGCATCTATCCAAGGTGTTCAACTCATTCATAGTGCGTCCACATACGCAAGATCTTCACAACATGGTCGTTCTCGATGACTTCGTAAACGATACGATGCTGGATATTGATACGGCGCGAATAGGCACCGGAAAGAT